>NZ_JAAHBQ010000101.1 GCF_020144665.1 Oscillatoria salina IIICB1
CTTCACCAAAGGGAACCTCAGCATCACGAAGCTGTGGCAAAATTAGCTGAATTAATTGCTTTAGCTCAGATACGAAGGTTTCCACGCATCGCGGTCTTGAATTTTGTTAATGATTTATTGGATAATCCAGATATTGAGGTGGTTTAGGTTGATGAATTATTGCATCGAGAAGCGATCGCGCTGTTGATGGCGAGGCAAGATAAGACTTATTTCTTATGTGATGCAGTTAGCTTTGTTTTAATGCAAAAGCGTGGGATAACAGAAGCATTAACCACAGATCGCCATTTTGAACAAGAAGGTTTTCGGCGTTTGTTGTCAAGCTGATTCAACTTCAAGCAAATTTTGGTTTGGTAGTTTTCCAATAAGGGACGCGATTTGCGTCCCTACTAACTTTTATTTCAGCCAAGGACTAACATCAACAGCGAGCTTTTCTCCTAATTTGAGTAATAACGAGAGTTGAGCAAAATCCCAACGACAAGCTAAATTTTCGCCATTACTTGGACTCTTTTCGCTAGGGAAACATTGGGGGACGATCGCATTATGCAGACAGTTGAAGTAAATTTCCTGGGGACGCTCGAGGGATAAATCGAGCTTTAACTGTTCGCCAACAGTAATAATCCGTTCTAGTAATTTAAGATCGTCTTCGAGAGTAGCTGGATTATTGTCATAGAGCAAATGCCACAGCAAACGTAAAATCAACTGTTCGAGAATATTTTTCGCTTCGGGAATTTTCAGTTGACAATCAAGAGTATTAGCTTCAGTAGCGATCGCTTCTAACTCAGGTAAAACCACGCGAATTTGTTCGGGATCGTCCCCTGCAAGTTCCAGAGACATCATTTCGCTCAAACAACGAGTAGATAAAGCAATTTCGGCTGCTACTTGTAACTCTACCGGAACCGGGAGGCGATCGCGCCTAAAAGCAACCAAGACTCCATAATTATCTCGGTAAACCTGAGTATAAAGTTGGTCTAAGCGTGTCTTCGTCTCTTCGGTAAGCTGCTGCATGATACGCTGACGTTCTTCAGCAAACAGATGTTCGAGATCGATACATTGATCGTTAAACCACTGACTCATCGCCGAAATCGTCTTCGCTGCACTAGCCGACTTGAGAACCTCAAAAAGCTTTTCTTTGAGTTCGCCATAAGTCTTGCGTTTCTGGAAATTTTGAATGCAGCAGTGGAAATCCCAACCACCCAAATGCAAAACAGCAAACACCAATTCAGTGCTTTCCCAAGTAATTTCCGAGACAATGCGAACTTGTCCCAAAGCCAAAGTAAGCGTCCCGATCGTTTGTCGCTGATAATCTAGCTGTTGAATGTCGTAGCAGTAAACTCGCGCTTGTTCTGGAAAAGAAGTAAACAAAGAACTAATCGCGTAGTGAGCTGCTACCTGCTGGAAACTCACCTGCGCCGTTTGTACCAATTGGCGATAAACTTCCGCCCCAGTACCGAAACATTCCACATTACTTGGCGCTAAAGCCAGACGTTTGATAAATTGTGGTTCCAGATTAGTACCCGTCAATTCCGTCGCTAACTCGATCGCGCGAGAAGCATAGCGGAGAATTTGGACTCCTTCAGGACGAGAAATTTCTTCAAAAAACCAGCCACAACTAGTAAACATCAGCAACGAATGTCGCTGCATTTCCAGCAAGCGCAAAGCATCAACTTGTTCGGCTAAAGAAAGAGAACGACATTGATGGCGAACGAGAAACTCCTCAACTTTTGAGCGGGCGCGATCGCTGAAACTTTCTCTAGTTCGCAAAATTTCCACATAATCGTCTCTCGTTTGCCAGGGATCGTTAAATAACTTCCGCCCTTGTTGCTCAAAAATCTCTGCTAACTCATCTCTAAGCCAATTTAAAGCCTCTCGCAACGGGCGTCGCCATTTTTGATGCCAAACATCGCCACCGCCGCAACCGCAGTCATCTTGCCAACGACTAACACCGTGAGAACAACTCCAAGCCGTAACCGGTTTCAGTTGGACTTCCCAAGTTGGCGGACAAATACTCAAATAATGAGCATAATTTGTCACCGTCCAACCTCGTCCCGGAAACTCGCCCGTAAAAGCATAAGCCAGACATTTTTCCGTACCTTGTTTGTGATGACCGAAAGTTTCTCCATCCGTCGCCACCGAAATTAATTGCGAAGGACGACGATCCCCGTGAACTGCTTGTCCCAATCTTCCCGCAAAAATTTGCGAACTGTTGAGGAGATCGCTAAAGCCCATATCTCCAGAGATCGGACCATCGTAGAAAAACAAGTCAATATACTTATCCTTGTCTAGGAAACAGCGATAAGGACGAGTGGGATCGATTTGCGATCCCCCAACTTCATGCCATTCGGGATCGCTTTCATCCTCAGTCGGTAGCGGACGACAGCGTTCAGCTTGAGTGGGAGCGAGGATAATAAAACGAATGCCCTCTTGCACGAGGGCTTCTAACGTCAGATAATCTACAGCAGTTTCCGCCAACCACATCCCTTCGGGATCGCGTTTAAAACGAGAACGGAAGTCTGCGATCCCCCAACGAATTTGGGTAATTTTATCCCGTGGATTAGCCAGAGGCAAGATAATGTGGTTGTATGCTTGCGCGATCGCATTTCCGTGACCATTAAGTCGCTGACAACTTCGGCGATCGGCTTCTAAAATACGCTGATATACCTCCATGTCATAGCGTTCTAACCACGACATCAAAGTCGGACCGACATTAAAGCTAAGATACTCGAAATTGTTAACGATCCCCACCACTTTGCCTTGGTCATTTAGCACTCTGGCAAAGACATTAGGGCGATAACACTCATGGTGTATCCGCTCATTCCAGTCGTGAAAAGGAAAAGCAGAAGGCTGCCTTTCAATAGCATCCAAATAAGGATTTTCCCGTGGCGGCTGGTAAAAATGACCGTGAACCGTCACATAAACACCCTTAGCAGTTTTTAAAGGATCGGGTGCGACCTCACTTTGACGCTGACGCGATTTAGCTGAAGCGAGCTTTGCTACAGAAGTCATTAATTCACCAAGTTGTTCAAAAACAGTTAAATTAGTGCGACTGCCCAATTATTTTGGCTCTCCAATGGCGATCGAAGGATAATTTTGCCTTTCGACCTTGGGTAGGGTATAACTGAGCTAATCGAAACAATGGAGCGCATTTACAGCCAATTGTGACCATTATCTACAAACTGTTAGGCAGTCAAGTCTTGTACAAGAATGTATAAATTTCGACTGAGACTATAATACTACAGCAGGATTGAGAGAACTTCAGTCTTTCATTCATGCTAGTTTATATTTTGGATACTTGGCGATACAATCATCAATATTTTGTTACAAATTCCAGCAAGACGCCTGAATAATGGATTGCTTCTTGGCAACGAACCAGAATTCTGCCATAAATCTAGTAGTGTCTAAGCACAATTTACGCGATCGCCGATTTGGTGGTGAGCGAAGCCCAATCGCAATTTTTGAGGAACAAAAAAACTAGATGTTCAACCAAAACACGATTTTTTTCATTTTATTAGTGTTTATCCCCATCTCTATTGCCGCTCATTATCTAGAGTGGGGAGAAGTAGTCGTTTTTCTGACTGCGGGTATGGCGATCGTCCCCTTAGCAGCGTTTATGGGAGTAGCCACAGAGGAAATTGCTGTGGTTGTCGGTCCCAATTTGGGCGGACTGCTGAACGCTACTTTCGGTAACGCAACAGAACTGATTATCGCCTTTGTTGCTCTTAAAGCCGGATTAATTGAAGTCGTCAAGGCAACAATTACAGGCTCGATTATCAGTAACTTGCTCCTGGTTATGGGTTTTGCGATGTTCTTAGGCGGTTTACGCTTCAAAGAACAGGATTTTCAGCCTACAGCCGCCAGAATGAATGCTTCACTGATGAATTTGGCAGTGATTGCCATTTTACTGCCAACGGCGGTGGAATATACTTCCTCTGGTGTTGGTGAAAGTACCCTTCAGCAACTTTCGGTTGCGGTGGCGATCATCTTAATTTTGGTTTATGTCCTGAGTTTGATCTTTTCGATGAAAACTCACTCTTACCTCTACGATGTAGGTTTAGCAGAACAAGATGAAGAAGTAGCCGAGGAAATTGAAGAAAAGGGCGAAGAATCTGAACATAAGCCTAATTTTTGGTTATGGGTAGGTGTTTTGCTCGTCGTAACCCTGGGTGTGGCTGTAGAGTCAGAGTTGTTGGTTGACTCTCTCGAAGAAGCTACCTCTAGTTTAGGCTTAACAGCTTTATTCACTGGAGTAATTTTACTACCAATTATTGGCAATGCGGCTGAACACGCTACCGCAGTGACAGTAGCAATTAAAAATAAGATGGATCTTTCGGTTTCTGTGGCTGTCGGTTCGTCGATGCAAATTGCTTTATTTGTCGCCCCAGTTTTAGTGATCGCAGGTTGGGCGATCGGTCAACCAATGGATTTGAATTTTAACCCCTTTGAATTGGTGGCTGTAGCTGTGGCTGTCTTGATTGCTAATTCGATTAGTTCTGACGGTAATTCTAACTGGCTGGAGGGTAGTTTGCTTTTAGCTACTTATGCTGTCTTGGGACTGGCTTTTTACTTCCATCCGGTTGTTACTGGACTCGGTTAGTTAAAACCCTTGGATTGGGGATTGGGGACCCTTGGATTGGGGATTGGATTCAGTGAACAGTTATCCGTTATCACGTACGGTGCATTTACCAGTTACCAGTTTGTCTCCCTTGTCTCCCTTGTCTCCCCCCTTCCCCCTCGTCTGCTATGTGTGGCAAATAGTTAGTAAAAGTATAGTCAAATATAGACAGACTAAATTTCATTGCAGAAATTTCCTTCGCTTTTACTTTGAGAGATTGATTCTCAAGCGGGTGAACTACGCACCTCTCTATCCCATAGCGATTAAACGCATTTGGGAATGCTTTTCTTAAAATGTTGTAGGAGCCAATTACATCTGCTTGAGTAAGTTGGCCTCGATCGCTTTTATACAAACCTCGCTTAATTCTTTTCCCTGTAAAGATTGGCTTTTCTGTTTCTTCTCCATAGACGGGAAGAGGATCTAAATTGAGAAAATTGGCAACACTGGTGTAAGATTCTTCAAGAAGAATTACCTTTATTCCCTCTTTTTGGCATTTATAAGTAATCATCTCAATTAGTCTTCTATGAGGAATAGTGACAAATTTTTGATTATTGAGGGAACCTAACTCAATTTCTTGTTTCCAACCCGGATTATAGCCAATTACTAATGTCGTAATCTCTTCAGCCATTAAAAGATTCACGAGATAACGACTAGCTTGATGAAGATAATCATCAACCAAATGATTTCGACATCTAGTAAGACGTGGTTGCTTCTGTAACTGGATGGGATTTTATTTTAGAAGCTTTATCTATAGTAGGCATTTAGGTATTTCATATAAGGAAGATTCCTAAAATGTCTCACCTCGAAGTCGTTGTAAGACTATAATTATACGCGTAGCGGTATCTTTCGTCCATTTACTACACAACACAATGTCCATGAACAAAAAGACAGTTTGGATTTCTAACTTAACAAAAGAGGAATGTCTGGAGTTAGTTCAAGCTTTGTGTCAACGCTCTGACTTATTGGTTCAAGCTCAACAAGCATTTCGACAAGCCTATCCAGAAGCATCAGAGCAAATGATTTCAACTGCTATTACTCATGTATATTTAGATGGTAGCCGCGCCGCTTTGGATTGGCTTGCAAGTACGGAACTTTTTCTTCGTAATCCAGATAATGAAATACTAAATCAATGTGTAGATCACCTTTTATACCATCTGTATAACTGGCATCAGTTCCAAACTTTGATTCACGCAAGGGTAACAGATTTATTAGAAATAATACAAGATTTTAAGGAATCTGTTGATAATGAAGACAAAGAAGTAGCTTTAGCTGCTGCTCTTGAACTAGAAAAAAGGCTTCATGCTAGACTTACGCCTCCTGAACTTAAAGTAGATCATTAAGTTTTAATAATTAGTTAACCTTGCCCCATGTTCTCAGAAAGCATCATAATCATAAGTATCAGTAACCACCCCCATCTCATCAGTCAACACCCGGGTACTACCCAAACCATCAACCTGATAGAAATCCTTCTCCCCATTACGAGACTGAGAAATCAAATCATGACCATAGACATAAAACGCCTGTAACTCTTCGCTGGTCAATTCTTCCCATACCTGAGCATAA
The DNA here is from genome assembly GCF_020144665.1 of Oscillatoria salina IIICB1. NCBI lineage: Bacteria > Bacillati > Cyanobacteriota > Cyanophyceae > Oscillatoriales > Oscillatoriaceae > Oscillatoria > Oscillatoria salina. The sequence continues at coordinate 6,173 of NZ_JAAHBQ010000101.1, forward strand.
GGTTGATTCTTATCAATCAGATATAATGAGATTGCCGTTGTTGTCGTAGGAATAGACAATAGACTTAAAATACTACGAACATTTGTTTGTATACTGTTTAACAAGGTCAATAATATCTTGTACAGTCCTTACCTTTTCCCATGAAGATATAGGAATTTTTAGATTGAGTTGGGATTGTATCTCTAATATAAAATCAAGCAAATCATCTCCAGCTTGTAAATCTTCAACCAAACGACTTTGAAGAGATGGAATGTGTTCACTTGGTAAACAAATGTAATAGTGAAGCAGTTTCAAAACAAGTTTTTCAATATTCAGTTTATTAGACATTTAATTATTTAGCTTCTTAAAAATCCCTGAATGAACAAGTTGATAAAAATATAGTGTCATATTGGCTTTAAGAGATTTTCTTGTTCTTTTCCATCTATAGTTTTTTTTTGAGTATTCTTCTTAGGTGACGTTCACTCAGATTAATTTTTCTTTCATTTTTGAGCAAATTACAAAGCTGATGACTGCTATATGTTCTTGGTTCTGTATCTAATTTTTGTTCAATTACTGCTATATCTTCTGCCATCCATTTCTTTTTTCTTCCTGAACGGGGAGCATCCCACAATCCTGTTAATCCCTGCTTTTCCCATCTATGTATTATTGCTCTAACTGTCGTAGTTGAACAATTCAAATACATCGCTATCTTTTCCACTTTCCATCCCCGAGATGACAATCTTAGTGCCGAAGCCCTATCTTTTGTTCTTTGGGGAATTTGGTCAGCTTTACTTAATTCAAATAAAGTGATGTCTTCTGTTTTACTTAAAAATACTCTTAAAGGAGGAGATGACATTGATTTCTCCGTTATATTTCTTTCTCTAATGTTCTCACAATTATCCGCTCCCAAATTTTAAGAAAGATGAATTCTAATCTGCCTTCGACTCAGTAATTTATACTAGAATTCTTTTCTACCTCTAACCCAGACTCAATTACACGAGTGCACGCGATCGCGCACTCGTAATAGGCAAGTACGACTTGAATGTGCGATCGTGCAGCGTGCCGCACTTGTCTATCGCCCCTTCTCCTGCAACAAAACTTTATACAGTAGCGTTTATTTTTGTCCGACTACTTAACTTCAGCTTCGATGCTACTTCTATCTCGGTTTCGGTACTAATTTCATTTCCGGCTACATCTACTGCTCGTAAACGTAATCGATAGCTATCATTGAGTAGTAAACTTGGGTCAATTTCACCGATGAAAAGTTAAGAAGATTGGTCGGAGTTTGTTGAGTGAGATTATTTTGGGGTAAGGGTTTGCGCCCTATCGCTGAAAAACTGAAATCTGTGTAGTCTGATGTGTTGTCAAAATTTTTTCTGGTAAGGTAATGTAGACTTTTTTGTGAAATAATTATAGTTATATATCGAGCGTTGTTTTTTGTCCGTTTGCTGTCGTAACGACAATTAGTTCAATTTTCTTCTGCTCCCGCCTCTTTGAGTAACTGAATAATTTCAGTATTTCCTGCCTTTTTAGCTATGCTAAGAGCGGTATTACCATCATTATCTTTAGCATTGACATCAGCTCCATGTTGGAGTATTTTTTGAACAATTCTTCGACAGTTCACCTTAAAAAGCTCATCAGCAGATGCTGGTATACCTACATTGTGCATTAAAACTGTCTTACCTGTTTCCACATCTCTAGCATTAGAATTAGCACCAGATTCTAGGAGTAAAGAGCAAATTTGAACTGATTGTTCGCGCCATGAACCATGAGTAATCATTAAAGGTGTTTTACCATCGTCTAAATTACTTTTATTCGGATCAGCCCCAACTTCCAAAAGACATTGAACTAGCTCAATAGATTGTTTACGAACTGCAAAAAATAGTGCTGTAGTACCCATATCGTTAAAGCGATTAACATCAGCACCAGAGGCAAGAATCTGTCGCACTTCTTCAAGATTTTCATTAAAGACGGCGGTAGTTAAATCGATCGCTAAGGGGTCTGCGGTTTCCTCTATCGTCCGCATACGAATACCTTCTGGTAATAAATCTAGTGCTGCTTGACGAAGCTCAGGATTAGTTAAAGGATAGAGGTAGTTAAAAATTTCTTCATGACCCCCAGATGCGGCAGAATACAGAGCATAGTCGGAATCAGAACCTGCTATCAAATTTACATTAGCTCCGGCTTCAACCAGTATTTTGACAATGCTCAAGTGTCCTTCTTGTGCTGCTAACATTAAAGCTGGTTTATCTCTTGGATTTCGTCTTGGTCGTTCTGGTAAAGCACCTAATTGTAGAAGTAAATTAACAACTTCTACATGACCTTCAGAAGCTGCTTGAGTTAAAGCTGTTGACCTCAAAAGTGGTACTTCTTCATTTACATCTACTCCAGTATTAATAAAGAGTTGAACTATTTCTAACTCACCTTGTTCTGCTGCTTCAACAAAAGCGAGCATTCTTTCAAAGTAACTAAATTGGTGATTAAAAATCAACTCGCGAACTTTAGCAACATCTTTAGCTCTAACAGCTTTTATAATAGATATCATTTATGTGACTTAAATGCCAAAATCAATAACTTCTAGTATCACTCCTTTTTTAACTGCTTTTTGTTTCATTTGGTTTTCTCTCTTTACTTGTTTTCCGGTCGGCTTTTTGAGACTTACATACAATACTGTAGGTACAAACATATAATCTTTAGCATAATTGGTAATTGTATCAAATTGTTTCCCTGGAGTAAACTCAACACCACCAATAGCTGTTTTTACCTCCAGAACCAGATAACTTTTAGAACTTGTGTCTGTAGGCTCTCCATGCTTAACTATTAATTCTGGTTCAATTAGACCTCCTGTCTTTTTGACAAAGGGAATACCGCAGCCCGTTGTAGCTATTGGAGATGGATTGAAACCATTTCCAACAGGCTCTCCAGTGCGTTTATTTAATGATGGTTGAAACCAAAGAGTATCAAGCCCAAAAAAGCTAGGCATTGCGCTTTTAATAATGTTACAGGTAGTATTTGTGACTCGCTCTTCCCAAGGTGAAGGGGTACCGCTAAGCGATTTGCTATCTAAGGAACCAGCTTTAATACTTAGTAAATCAGCAGGAAGTAAGTTATTCAGAAGGTCAATTGCAATGTCAGTAACAACTCCATGTGCTTCATCAATTACTTCCTTTCTTATGCCACCAATAACCTCTGCTTTAACTGTATCTAAAATCCTACGAATTTCAATACTTGCATTAACTGAAGTAATCGTAAACATCCCAGAAGGATCGCTATAAATATGAGGATTATTATAAACAAACTGATAAGGATTGCTACTCTGAGGCTCATACTCAATCACCTCCACCGGATCTCTACTCACAAACCTACCACTTTCTGGGTCATAATACCTTGCCCTCATATGATACAAATCCGTACTCGACTCCAACCACTGACCCTGGAACCGAAAATCCCCTCCTGTTACCCCTAAATCATTCCCCACAGAACGCCTTAAATTGCCAAAACTATCATAATCAAACTCAGCCACCTCCACACCACTACCATCAGCCAAACCAATCGTACTACCCATCGCATCAGTGAGATAATACACCGGATTTCCACTCTCATCCAACCTTAACAAAGGCATTGTCCCACCATAAACATAAGCACTGATTAAATCCCCATTCTCATCAGTAATCAGGTGCGGAGATTCTAAATCGCTATTACCCATTGGTGCAACCAAATAATTCCTCTGTCCGGTACTATCAGTTGCTTCTACACGACGACCATTGCTATCATACTCATACTCAACAATTACATTCCCCGCAGCATCAGTCACAGAAGTAATCAAATCTGCCGTATTATATGCTAAATTCCAAATCTCTCCATCCCGACTAATACTAGCGATTCTCCCAGCATCATCATAGGTATAAGTTTCTGTCCCGGTATCGGTATCAATTGAACTCAACTGATGAAGATTTTCATAAAAATAAATTCCTTCAGCTTCTCCATTACTAACACTCAGACGATTACCCTCAGCATCATAGCTGTATTCAATCTGTTCAATTTGAACGCCATGATCGTCAAAATAGGTTTCCTTAATCACCCTCAGAGAATCATCATAATCTAACTCTACATAAGAATTATCCTCGCGGATAATCTTCACAGGTTCTCCAATTCCCTCTCTGATGTATTCAGCAGAAGCGACAATTGTCCCATCCGCAGCCGTATGAGTAATTTTCTTCACCCAATCTGTATTCTCAATATAGCTGTAGGTGGTGGTTATTCCGTTAGGTAAATTACGGCTAGTTAAACGATTAACTTCATCGTAAATCATTACTGTTTCGCCACCGTTGGGGTCAGTTACCTTTATGAGATTACCTACTGGATCGTATTCATAACTGGTAGTGTAAACTGCACTGAGGGGATCTGCTTGTACTTTTACTTGTTCGATGCGACCGAAATTATCGTACTCGTAGCGCGGACTACCACCATTCCCGTAATCAATTCCTAAGAATTCCTGAGTGGTTTCATCATAGATATAGTTAGTTACTCCGGTACTATCTTCAACGGATAGCAATTTCCCATCTTGATCGTCCCAAGTAGAGATTACTTGTCCATCAACAGAAGAGGTACGACTAATTTCTACTCCATTCTCGTCGTATTGATAATTAATCGTGACACCGTTGGGAAGAGTAACTTTTTCGAGGTTATTGTCTTGTTTATAGGTATATTCTTTAATTCCTCCGTCACTATAGGTAACGGTTTTGAGATTACCATCGTCGTCATAGGTATATTCAAGAATTTTGCTATCGGTGGGACTTTGTATTGTAGCTAGTCCATTGTCTCCATAGGTATAGGAGTAGCTGGTGTCTCCCTTATCTGTAGCATAAATACTCTAGATTAATTTGAGTATTATTTAGTAATATTTTACCATTGTTAAATAGTAGCAAATCATCTCATATCAAATATAATAAATCTATTTTCTCTACTTTAATATTTTTTGTTTCTAGATTGCATTGCAAAAATTAATTAATCATTTGGGATTAAAAAATCATCACGACACATTGCCGCAATGATTCCCCACAGTTGGGGCATTCTTTAAATTTACTTTGCCGAATTTTAGCTGTACCAAGACCAGGAGTTCTAAAGTAATGCCAGTCATCGACAGCTAATGTGTCCCACCAACAACCGCAGTTAGAGCATCTGGTTTTTTGAGAGCGGGTAATTACAGACGCTTTAAAGTCATTTTCTGTAAAATCATTTTGAGCGACTTTCAAATCTAGTTCTTTTAAATTTAGTTCGTTATTCCAATACAAATAATAAAGAACAATAGGATTAGGATTAAGAGGCAAAGTCACCAGAATTGGTCTCACATCATCTCGGTTAAATAATTCTGGTTTTAAACGGTAGCTTAAATCTTCTATATTGATTTGACCGCTATTCAATAAGAGCAAATCATCTGAGGTCAAATAGAATAAATCAATTTCCTCTACTTTGATTTTTTTCATTTTTAGATTGTATTGCCAAAATAAATTAATAATTTGGTATTAAAAAATCATCACGACGCTTTGTCGTAACGATTTTCCGCAGTTAGGGCAAAACTTAAATTCTAACTTACGAGTTTTTTTTAGCTGTAGTTCAAAGTTTTTATAGTAGTAATCTCTTTCTACGCATAGCGTTGGACCTTTCCACTTACAGTAAATACAATATGTGTTTTGAAATTTGGTAATTATTGAATCTTCAAAGTCGGCATCGGTAAAAGTGTTGCTCCGAACTTTCTCATCTAAATCTATTGGAAATTTATCCGGTTCAAAATAAAGATATTGTACAAAATAAGCGTCATAACCTAAAAACCCCTTGATTAAAATTAATCGAAGATTGAAATGGTTTTTCAACTCTTTTTCCATAAAAGGTTGAAAGGGTCTCAAGTTTTGGTTTAATGGTTGAGAAAATGCAAACAACTCGTTTTCGTAAAAGTAAATTAGCTCAAAAGGAAGTCCTTCGATTTGAATAAGTTTCATAGTTTATATTTATTAATGTGGTATAGGAAGCTGCTAATCCTGGAAGACGTATCGAGAGGTTTTTTGATCTTAAAAAATCATCACTACGCTTTGTCGTAACGATTTTCCGCAGTTAGGGCAAAGCTTAAATTCTAATTTTCGCATTTTTTTTACCTCCAGCTCAAAATTTCCAACATAGCAATCATGTTCTATGCATAGCGTCGGTCCCTTCCACTTGCAATACACACATACTGTTTCTTGAAATTTGGTAATTACTGAATCTTCAAAGTCGGCATCGGTAAAAGTGTTGCTCCGAACTTTCTCATCTAAATTACTGGGAAATTTATCTGGTTCAAAATAAAGATATTTCACATCATAACCATCAAATCTCAACGTATCCTGCACTAAAATTAATCTAAGATTAATTTTTTTTTTAGTTCTTTTTCCATAAAATTTTGAAATGATTTCAAGCCCCGATCTAATGGTTCACAAAGCGCTAAAGGCTCGTTTGCATAAAAATAAATTAAGTGATAAAAAAGTTCTTCGATTTGAATAAGTTTCATAAGTAATTGTTATTATCAAGAGCTTTATTAATCAATATTGGATGCGTGCTTTTTTAATCATATGCAACACAAGCACTTCTGATTCTGTAGATGTTTCCAGTGTTTGTGGGATTAGCAAATTGTAGGGAACTTCCCGTCGAGTCAATATTCTTCCTTTGTCAGGAGTGTAAAATGTGCTAACCACATTAGGATCGGTGGTAAAAGAAATCATTGATTTAGGTGCGCCACCTAAAGCTCGAATTTCTGTTCCCCTCAAGCTGTGATTCTGAACATACTCATCTAAAGAATACTACTTCATTACTCTCGTAAAAATCAGTAACTAGCTCTCAAAATTTCGACATCTTTCAGATCTTTGCATCATTAAATTCTGTAATTCTCCGGGAATACTAAAACCTATTTTTTCACGTTTAATTTTGTATGTTTGAGTTGATTCTCCAATTTGTAAATGAACTTCAATTTCGTTTGATTCTTTAATTCTTTTCATATCAAGTATGATAAATTTTGTTGTATTCATAAATGCTAAACTGTTACTTCCAGCTTGCTCTGCTACGTCCTTACAAAATCTTCCACCAGGGTTGTTTGTTGATTTTCAGACTCTGACGAAAATCTTTAAGTGGATCGTATTTTTTCCAACGAATTTATCCAGTTTTGACGTTGAGCCAGAATGGTTCCCAATCTGTTTCAGTTGAACGTTGACATTCTCCAATTAATATAGTCCTGCCAACTTCGATAATAATTTGGTATTAAAAAATCATCACTACGCATTGTCGCAATGATTCTCCACAGTTGGGGCATTCTTTAAATTTACTTTGCCGAATTTTAGCTGTACCAAGACCAGGAGTTCTAAAGTAATTCCACTCATCAACAACTAATGTGTCCCACCAGCAACCGCAGTTAGAACATCTGGTTTTTTGGTAGCGAGTAATTACAGACGCTTCAAAATCATTTTCTGTAAAATTATTTTGAGTGACTTTTAAATCTAGTTCTTTTAAATTTGGTTTGTTATTCCAATAGAAATAATTAAGGTTCCCAAAATTAGCCTTAAAAGGCAAGATTACCACGATTGGTCTTACATCATCCTGGTTAAATAATTCTGGTTTTAAACGGTAGCTTAAATCTTCTATTTCAATCTGAGCATTATTCAAAAATATTTGATTGCTACTCAGTAGTAGCAAATCATCTGATGTTAAGTATAATAACTCAATTTCTTCTACTTTAATTTGTTTCATTTTTTCTTCGATCGCAAAAATTAATTAATAATACGAACATTTTTAATCATATGCAAAACCAATTGCTCTGATTCTCCAGCACCTGGGAGAGTTTGAGGAATTATCAAATCATAAGGATGCTGAATTTCTCTGGTTACTATAATTCCACGATTTGGACTCATAAACCTATAGACCTCATCTGAATCGGTTGTAAAAGAAATCATTGAACGGAAACCAGCATCTCTTACTTCCTGAGGCCTACCACTATGTGCTTGAACGTAATCATCTAAAGAACCCCAGAACTCTAATTGGGTTTGATGAGCTTTTCGTGATGCTTTTCTTGCATACTCAATTGAGTGTTTTATGGAACGATTTTCTACATATCTAGCATGGTTGTATCCATCTCTAGCAGCATCGCTCATAATATATCCAGTCTCCTTAAAAATATTTATTTCGTCAGTAAAATCTGTTCCTCTGTAAATGCTGATAGGTGGATGGGGGTTTCTGGGTGTAATTATGACATTACCGCCATTAGAACCCAAACCACGACTTGTCAGTTTGTAATTAACATTAAACCAACCTAGAATCGGTAGAAAGGGCAAAATATCCCACAAAGTGGCACGCCCTTCCATGATATTTTTACCGCTTTCAAATACACCAAGTCCAAAACCCCATAAATCATAAACAGAAGCCACTTTGGCACTCAAGCTTGCTTGACCTAATTCTTGCAATCCAGGTGCTTGAGCGCCTACTATCATGCTTGCAATCGATCCTCCCAGACGACCAAGGTTAAAGAACCCTCCTTGGTGATTTTTTGTTGCAGTTTCACCGTAAATCTGACGACGCATCATTGTAGTCGTACCAAAAGTAAACGCATCGGCAAAACCAGCAAAATATCGGTCGTAAATTTCAGCAGCATCAGTAGGATTACCTGTTGCCAAAACGGTTCCCAGTGCATAGCCTGTGGTAAAACTCATGCTTGCTAGGATTGAATGAACCCCTATAGCAGTTAACACCTGTTGAATCGTTACATACCCGCTAGGGTCAGTATTAACAATAGGATTAGCATGAGCGTACTGGTAATTGTGCAAACTCATCGGGTCATTCAAAGACCCATCATAAGCATCAGCCGAAATAAACCGACCCAGAGTCGGGTCATAATACCTCGCCCGCAAATAATCTAACCCAGTCTCCCCATCTCGCTGCTCCCCGGCAAACAAATAATCGCTCTTGGAACTACCACTAGAAGCCACTAAATTACCGTAAGCATCATAAGTATAAGTATCTGTCACTGCTCCCACTGCATCAGTCAGCAACCTGGTACTACCTAACCCATCAACGTGATAGAAGGAACCTTCCCCATCTTGCACCTGAGATATTAAATCGTACCCATAAGT
>NZ_JAAHBQ010000102.1 GCF_020144665.1 Oscillatoria salina IIICB1
ATTTTCTCTCAAAGGAGTCAGTAGGGGCGCTTTGACTACGCCAAATAGAGTCTATTTTTGGATGGCTTAAGAATCCCCTCCCTTTAGCAACGCGGAGGGAGGGGAGCAGTCAAAGCTTACAGTAAATAAGTCGCTCCGCAATAATTGTTAACTATCAATTGATAACTCTCTTAGCTGTTAACCTTATGAGTGCAGAAATTATTTGCGTCGGAACTGAATTACTTTTAGGGGAAATTGTCAATACGAATGCCCAGTTTTTAGGGCAGCAGTTGGCTGATTTGGGCATTCCCCACTATTACCAAACTGTGGTCGGAGATAACCCAGAACGTTTAAAAAAGGTTTTGGATCTCGCTACCCAACGCGCGAAGATTTTAATCTTTACTGGTGGTTTGGGTCCGACTCCTGACGATCTCACTACGGAAACAATTGCTGATTTTTTTCAGGTTTCTCTGGTGGAAAAACCGGAACTCGTTGAAGATATCGCCGCTAAGTTTGCTAAACGAGGGTTGGTAATGTCCCCTAGTAATCGCAAACAAGCTCTGATTCCTGAAGGTGCTGATATTTTACCTAATCCTAGTGGTACGGCTCCCGGAATTATTTGGCAACCAAAAGAGAATTTAACGATTCTGACTTTTCCTGGCGTTCCCAGTGAAATGCGGCGGATGTGGAGAGAAACGGCGATTCCTTTTCTGCAAAATCAGGGTTGGGGGAAAGAAGTTATTTATAGTCGTATTTTACGCTTTCGGGGGATTGGTGAGTCGGCTTTGGCAGAAAAAGTTAAGCAATTTTTTGCCTTGACAAATCCTACCGTTGCCCCTTATGCAGCCAAGGGAGAGGTTCGGCTGCGTATTTCCGCAAAAGCGCCTTCAGAAGCGGCTGCAATTGAGTTAATTTCGCCTGTGGAAGCCAAACTGCGTCAAATTGCTGGTCAGGATTGTTTTGGTGCTGATGATGATACTCTTGCTTCAGTGGTAGGTAATTTGTTGCTGGAGGCAGGTCAAACTATTGGTGTAGCTGAATCTTGCACTGGCGGAGGTGTGGGTGCAATGTTAACTGAAGTTCCCGGTAGTTCAAATTATTTCTGGGGCGGAATTATTGCTTACGATAATCAAGTCAAAATTAAGTTACTTGGCGTAAATCAGGCAGATTTAGCCAGAGAAGGTGCTGTTAGTGCGACGGTTGCCGAGCAAATGGCATTGGGAGTACAAAAACAATTAGGAGTAGCTTGGGGAGTTAGTATTACTGGTGTTGCCGGACCTGGAGGCGGTACCGAATCGAAGCCAGTAGGTTTAGTATATGTGGGTATTGCTGCTCCTGATGGTAGCGTGGAAAGTTTAGAACTTCGTTTGGGTAGCGATCGCGATCGCTCCTTAATTCGCTACCTTAGTGCAAGTAATGCTTTAGATTATCTTCGCCGCCAACTTTTAACTCAGTAAACAGCAGATTATCTTCGCCGCCAACTTTTAACTCAGTAAACAGCGAACAGTTATCAGTTATCAGTTATCAGTTATCAGTTATCAGTTATCAGCCCCCAATCCCCAATCCCCAATCCCCAATCCCCAGTCCCCAATCCCCAGTCCCCAGTTAGGATGATTTTTTTCAGAGGAAGTGTGTTAATCTTAATATAAATACACAATATCAAAAAAAGCTGAGTTTAACCCTCAGATTGTTGTTGTTAATCTTGATAAGATAGGAAGTAAGCAGGAAAAATCTCTTCCAGATCGGCAAGAGATTATAATTAAAGTCCCGCTTGCCAATCATCACAAAAAGCAGATAGTAGGTAGTCTCGCAGGAGCCATTAATCCAATGGACTATATTGAAAAAGTGTTGGAAAAACTACAAGAATGGGCGCAAAAAATTATTGAAGCCCTACTAGGACCAGAAGCAGAACCAGAAGCAGAACTGATTCCCATTCCAGTGAGAGATCCCCAACGCCGTAGAACAAAGTAGGTGTGTTGAGTGTCAGCAGAGGCTTTGCAAAAGTTAAGTATTTTAGTTCTCCACGGACCTAACTTAAATATGTTAGGACGACGAGAACCAGGAATATATGGCTCTTTGACTTTGGCTGAAATTAACTCTCTCTTGGAACGAGAGGGAGAAAAGCTACAAGCAAAAGTTTCTAGCTTCCAGTCTAATCACGAGGGTGCTTTGGTAGATGCTATTCAAGAAGCGATGGATGTTCATCACGGTATTTTGATTAATGCTGCGGCTTATACTCACACTAGCGTAGCTATCCGGGATGCGTTATTAGCGGTTAAACTACCTATAGTTGAAGTCCATCTCAGCAATATCTATCAGCGTGAAGCCTTTCGCCATCACTCTTACATCGCAGATGTAGCCCTAGGACAAATTAGTGGATTTGGCGGTGAAAGTTATCGCCTAGGGCTACAAGGATTGGTCAATTATCTGAGAAAAAATAGTTAAAAAAATCTAAAATATTGGTGCAAAATTTATTTTTCTAGTTCTTTCGATTGGTAGTAACTCAGGGGTAAAATTAGCGTAAAAGTCGAGCCATCTCCAGGGTGAGAAATAAGCTGAATTTCCCCTTGCAGAAGAGCTACCAAGCGAGAGGTGATGGCTAAACCTAAGCCAGTACCTTCACCGTAACGACGACCTTGGTTAACAAAGGCGGTAGAGAAGGGTTCAAAAATCTTCTCTTGGTCTTTTGGAGAAATGCCAATACCAGTATCAGCTACAGAAATGCTCAAGTGGGAGTTATCTTCGCTGGTGCAAGTAATTTCTACCGAACCAGTATCAGTATAGCGCACGGCGTTGCTAACCAAGTTAGTCAGGATTTGGCGGAGACGAAAAGCATCAGTATGGATTTGTTCGGGTGCGCGATCGCTATCGATCTTCAGTCTGATATTTTTGCGCTGTGCTTGAGGTTCAAATAGTTCGACAACCTTTTTAATCAGATCGTCTAAATCAATGGATTCGATATTTAGCTCGATATTACTTGCTTGAGCAGAGGATAATTCTAAAGCATCATTGATAATATGGAGCAGATGTCTTCCTCCTGCTAAAACTTGCTCGATACCATTAATATTTTTAGAACCCAACTGAATATTAATTTTACCTTCTTTTTGTAATCGCTGTAACAATTCCGAATAGCCAATAACCGCAGTTAGCGGGGCTTTAAGTTCGTGAGCAAGATAAGAAAAATGCTCTTTACTAGCTTCGAGAAGGCGATTGAGTTCTGAATTAGTTAAAGTTAATTGATTTTGAAGTTGTTTAAAGTCTTCAATTCGTTCTTCTACATAACCGTTAAAACATTGAGACAAAGCTTCGTCTAAAACGGTATCTATTTGACGATAAATTTGGGGAATTTTTGGACTAGGATATTGGGTTATTCCTGGTTCTAAAACAGTAAAAATTGTTGTCCGCAAAAGACAATATTCTCGCGCAATTTCAGCCGGATTATATCCTTGCTTTGCTCTAAGACTTCCATGTGTTAAACTAGGTTCAATGATGGTTTCGAGAGAATTTTCTTCTGATTTTTTCAGAATCACCGCCAAAGATTTTAACAGTTCGGGAAGAGAATTTCCTAAAGCAGTATCGGATAACTGTGCTGTACTTTCTATACGTCGGTCTTCACGAACAGTTTCCATCCATTGTTCCATAATTAAATCAGAATTCTCGGCAAGAATTTCTCTTAAATTGGGTGTATTTGACATAGATCCATTCCTAACAACGGCAAAAAATAAATATCGTCTTCAATTTGCTTGAATAAAGTTTTTGTACTTGCTCTTTGTAACTAATTTATCGATTTACAACCACAGCTTGAGTTCAGCAAATTCTCTAAGCTAAATTCTTGGTACTAACAAATTCCTCCTAGCTAGCTGGCTGGACTTTTTGAGAACTGGGAGTAAGAATAAATATTTTTTTTGAACAACAACTAACAAAAGGTAACTTTATTTAAAGAATGGTTTACTTACAGTTTATAATATAATAGTATAAAGGTTATCAAAGCTAAAGTAGTTACAAAACTGGAAATTTTGGGTAAGCAATACCGTATTTTGTTAGTATCGCTTTAGCTCGCTTGATTAAGTCAGTTTGGTAAATAAACTCGTCTCGCGCATCCATTGGGTAACTTTTCAATTTTAATAAACTTCCCCAAGGTTTTTCTTCGACAATTACGACAATTGGCAGTTTTAACTGAGTATACTTGCTAGTATAGGCAACTCGATACAAAATTTTACTCACCAATTCAATATCTAAGTCGTGATCGAAGTAAAATTGAGTAACAACTAAAGCTTCTAACTCTCCGGTATTAGCATTAGAAACAGTTTCAGTCCAAAGTTTATTATGAGGAATAACAACAATATTATCATCAGGAGTGCGGAGGTGAATTGCTCTCAAACCGTAACTGACAATTTCACCATAATGGTTACTAATCGTCACGCGATCGCCAACTCGATAAGGTACTTCAAATAATCCGATTAAACCAGCAATTACCGAACTAACATAATCTTTGAAAGCGAAACCCAAAGCAACTGCAACTGTCCCAGTAATTGCTAACAAATTATTTTCCGATAAATTCAAAAATAAATTCATCAAAATAACTGCCACAAGCGATACAATCAACATTCGCCAAAAAGGTTGAGATTGTTTAATTACTAAGCGCCACTCACGATGAACTTTTTCGGAGATAAAATTAACTAACTTATCAATTATTTGCACAAAAATATAAGCGCAACCGATAAGAATGAGTGCTTGAGTAACTTTCCAAGTAGTAATTTCCGCTAAAATTTCTCTAGTTTGTTCGGCAGTTTCATTAGCAGCTTCACCCGCAGATTGAGCGAAAATTAAGGTAGATTTAATTAGGGGCGATTGGTAAATCATTCGTCTTCAGCAATAAGAAAGTTATTATAATCTAATTCATCTCGCAATTGGGGATAATAAAGCGGATTAACAGTTAATAAGTTATCTTCTAGTTTAAGAACATCTGCACGACACAAAATTTGAACTAAGTGCTGAACATTGCTTTCATCGTCACCTAAACTAATAGCTAGATGAGATAAAGTAATCTTTGAATGTAACAACACAGAAAATAACACATAATGTTCTTCAGCACTAAGATCGGGCAATTTAGGTAAACTAGGATCTAAAGCTTTGACTGGATTATTTTGTGTTTCAGAATCCAACTCATTTGGTTCGTAAGATAAGGAAATCTTGAATAAAGCCACTGCTACACTGCTTATTCCTTTGCTAGCATAAGCTAACTTTTGAAAATAACGTTTCTCTGCGGTTATTTGGCGATCGCCCGATTGCTCTTGATGTTTGCTGAAATCAACTTGTAACTGTTTGATGATTGGCTTTAACCAAGCTTGTAATTGTTCATCATTCAGGGGTGTTAGAGAGACAGTTTTGTCAAAATAAGCGTCTATTTTACAAACAGTATTAAGATATTCCCAAGCAACCCGCCCAGTACCAATTATCCAAAAACGAGAGCGATCTTTGAGTAGGGTGTCTCGCAAATATTCAATTCCATCTAATCCTTCTACTGAGCGTAAGAAACAATAAGTTAAGTTAGGGATAATAATAATTTCTAATTTTTTTTCCTGTTGGGCTAAAGTCGCTCTTCCAAGTTGTTTTAGTAGTTTTGATTGCAGATTATTCGCATTTTCTGGTCTAGTTTGCCATTGTAAAATTTTCACAGTAATTTGTCGATCGCTTTCCCAACTTTCTAAACTGTTTTGGAGGATTAGCGAGATTGGTTCAACAGGACTGGATAAGATAGCTAGACTGTTATTTGTACAAGAAAGATTGTGAAGCCAATTTGACAAAGTGGAATCGAGAGCTTCTTTAACCGCTTGTAAATGAGTAGGATGATTCGGCAAATCTCTAATCGCATTATCGAGGCTTTTCTGAAGCTGTTGTGGCAGTTCGGTGAAAGATTTTTCTGGGGGTGTAGCTTCTTTTTTATCTTCAGAGAACCAGCTAGTAAATTCGCTGTAAGTGGCTAACAATTTATCTTTAATTTTTGTGAAAATCACTTTATTCAGGATTCAGTTGTAGGTAGATCGGAAACTACGGGATAAGCAAGATTCATTCGAGCAAAAGCTTGCTTAACCCGCTTAATCAAGTCAGTTTTGTAAGCCATTTCTTCACGAGCATCCATGACGTAAGATTTGAGATGAAATAGAGTTCCCCAACGCTTTTCTTCCAGAGCAACTACAACGGGTAATTTAACCTGATTATACTTACTTGTATAAGCTGCTTGCCGCAAAATATCAACTACTTGTTGAATATCGACGCGATGAGAGAGGTAAAAATCAGTGATGACTTGAATTTCTAGCTGACCATTATTGCTGTTAGCGATCGCGTCCGTCCAAATTTTATTATGAGGTATGGTAACGATGTTGTCATCGGGGGTAGTGAGGCGAATTTCCCGCAAACCAAAATCTACCACCTCACCATAATAATCGCCGATCGCGATGCGATCGCCAACTCGATAAGGTGCTTCTAACAACGCTACTAACCCAGCAATTACTGAGCTAGCATAGTCTTTGAAAGCAAAACCTAATGCTACTGCGGTTGTCCCCGTTAACGCTAGCAAATTATTAGTAGAAAGATTAACAAATAAATTCAATACTGTTACTGAAGCAGAAATTAAGACAATTGCGCGTAAAATTGGTAAAGATTGCTTGATCCCAATCCGATATTGTGTTGGTACTCGTTCCGAAAGCCAATTAATAAATTTTTCACAAATTATTGCTCCCCAATAAGCAGCAATGGAGATAAAGAAAGCCTGAGTTATTTTACTTAAAGTAATATCTCTAAGTAAGCTTTGAGAATCTTTACCTATTTCAGATAAATTAATTTGTGCCAGAATGTTGATTAGTTCTTGGTTCATTTTTTTTCAGTTAGGACGTAGAGGAAATTACAGTTATCAGTTATCACTTACCAATTCTCCCAATCAGTAATCACCAATAAAATTAATTTTCTCCTGCAACGAGAAAGTTATTTTGAGATAATTCTAAGCGTAACTTAGGATAGTAGAGAGGATTGATGTTAAGTTGGGAATAATTAGCTTCAATTAAACTTAATTTTCTCAGTTTTTGAACATCAGCACGAATTACACTTTGTGACTCTCCCAAACTGGTAGCTAAAGCTGATAGATTCATTTTTTTGTGAAGGAGAAGAGCATAAAGTAAGTAGCGATCGCTAGAATTAAGACTCGGTAAATCTGGCAAACTGTGCTTACGTCGAATTACTGTTTTCGATTCGGGATGGTAGTGTAGCGATCGCAGCCACAAACAAGCAGCTACCGCCGGAATTCCTAAATAAACTCCGGCTAGTTTTTCCAGGTATATTCGTTGTAATTCCGGGATTTCTTTACTCACATCAGCATTAATTCGCTTTGCTGCTGGTTCCAGCCAATCCTGAATTTCCTCCCAAGTTAGTACCGGAAGCGAAATTTCTTCTTCAAAGTAAGCGCGAATTTGACATAAATAATCTAAATATTCCCAAGTCCAGTAGTTACAACCAATTACCCAAAAAACTTGCGTATTTTCTAACACTTGTTCGCGCAAGTAAACAATCCCATCTAAACCACCAATACAGCGTAAAAAACATTGAGACAAACTAGGAATGACGATTATTTGGGGCTCGGATTTTTTAAGTAATTTAGCTAATTCTTTGGGAATTTTACTAAGATCGTTAGGTCGTTGTTGACCAAAACAATTTACTGAAAAATCAACTAATATTTCTGAATTTAAAATTACTTCATCGAGTAATTTAGCCAAATTTTCAAGAGGACTAGCTAAAAAAACTAAACTATTAGCAGTTTCCGCACCAGCTTGCCACTTTGATACAGCTTCTGTTACTGCATTTGTTACGACTTGGCGATAAGGTTCCGGAGCAGCTAAATCTGCTATTGCTTGACGAGATTCCGAGGCAATTTCTTCTGGTAATTCCTCTAAAGAAAGTTCTAAATCTGACTTATTTTTTTGGTTTGTAAACTGAGTTATTAAACGTTCTAACACGAAAATTTATTGGTAATTAGAAAAAGAGAGATATTGTCAACAACATCTCTAAAATCAGGAAAGCGATCGCTAATTTAAACTGTCTGATTATCAAGAGTTTCTTGGCGCTCGTTATTGGCGATCGCCACTTGAGCCGAGTTGCGGAACATGAGAGTATAAATATCGGTAGGCATATCGATATTAGCACGTTCGAGTGCTTCTTTAATTGCTTTAGTTGCTAAAGAAGTTGTCTTTAAGAAACCACTGCGCCGCGAATCCACCCAAAAACGCACTTCTAAGTTGACGGTACTAGCGGCTAATTCCCGAACTAAAATTTCTGGTTCAGGTGTAGATTCTACTTGCGAAACACTTGATAAAGCTTGGAAAATAATTTGTTGCGCTTGACTAATATTTTCCCCATAATCAATTCCCACTATAACTGAACTACGACGTTTGGGTGAAGCCGTGTTATTAATAATACTAGCTTCAAAAACTTCTTGATTAGGAATGTAAACCATTCTCCCATCATAAGTTTTCATTGTCGTTGCCCGAAGTTCGATTTGAATAATCGTACCTTCATAATCGCCAATTACTACTTGATCGTTAATGCCAAAGGGTCGAGCAGCTAGTAAAATTACCCCAGAAATATAATTGCTTAAAACATCTTTAAGAGAAAAACCAATTGCGACACTTGTCAGACCCAAAGCTCCCAAAAGCGCTCCAAAATCAAGTCCTAAAACACCGAGAGCAATTACCGAACCAACAATCCAAACACCACCGTAGCCCAAACGCCCGATTAAAATTTCAGTATTCCGATTTCCTTCAGTTTGTTCTGCCCAAACTCGAAACAAACGGCGAGCAATTTTCGCAACTAACCAAGTTAATAAAACTACAGCGATCGCGCCAATCAGGGAAGGTAAATTATTAATTGTATCTCGCAACAGATCCCTGACTGTAATATAAACGCGCTGTCCAACATCGATCGCTAAAGGCGGTTTGTCTAAAGTTTGATTAAGTTGATTTGCCCATTTTTCAGCCAGTTCCTCCACCGATAAACCAAAATCCTCAGCATCTTGCTGAGTGACAGTCATTAATACCCGATTGTTGAGTTGTAGCGTTGCAATTTGACGCGGATTATCAGGATTAACGGTAACTTGTTCGACAGGATCGGACTGGGATAATATACTCGCAAGTCGTCGATTAATAATTTGCGCCCGATCTTGGGCTGAAAGATCCGAAAGGCTACCGACTTGAAAAACAGGTCTACCTCTGACCAACACATCGGCAAAATAAAGTCCTTGGGAAGGAAGCTGTAAGCTTTCTCCATTGGGTGCGCTTTGAACTGGTATGGCTTCGTCTTGAGTGAGTCCAGGTGAAACAGTTGTCAAGAAAAAAACAGCGATTACAATGAGAATATAAGATTTTTTTGAGCCTTGCTTGCGCCACGAACGATGAGTAATAATGCCGATCGTGTTTTGTTTTTGCAGAGAGAATAAAGCCAGAAATTTCTGTAAAACAGGATAAAACCCGATGAGGAGAATTACTTCTAGCAATTGATAGATTTTTTTCATGATTTTTGCAATACCATAACTGAAGATGTACAAAAAGCTCGCAGATTGACAATGCGCTATTCACTTTTGAGAAGATTTGAGGGAGCATTACTAGGTAGCCTGATTGGGAATTTTTGGGGTAACAGTAGCTCAACCACAGCAAGTCATCAAAATGCCCGACCATTTGCCAATCAGATGCTTTCTCTAGAGAGCGAGATCGGTTTTCTCGGCTGTGCAAGTTTAATTAGCCGAGGTAAATTAAATAGAGAAAAATGGTTAGAGGAAATCCATCTGAAGAAAGATTCTCTGCTGAAATTAAAAAATAGTGCTTCGAGCAGTGAAACCGCGATCGCGATTCTGCCTGCGATCTTATTTTTTCATGAAAGTCCGAGCTTATTGCGAGAAAATTTAGCGATCGCGGCATCAATTTGGCAAAGTCCAGATTTAGACACAGCAGAGGCGATCGCTTGGGGAGAGGCGATCGCGCTGCTGTTACGAGAAAAAAGCGACCCTCGCAACTTAGTTAAAACAATCTTAAATAATTACCTTCCGACAGAGAACTCGCCCTTGAGCCAAAAATTGGCGCTAGTAGAAACTTTGTTAACCAAAAAAATTAACTTAGATCGAGCAGTCAGAGAATTATCTGGGCAAAGTAAAAGCCAAGATCTTGCTATACCCCTAGCCCTGTATTGTTTTTGTACAACACCCGAAGACTTTCGCCTCTGCGTACTGCGAGCATTACAAACAGGCTACGCACCAGCAAAAGTTGCCGCCCTCACAGGCGCGATCGCCGGAGCTTATAACTCTTTGAGTGGAATACCTTTAAGATGGCGTTTAGCAACTAAAAAACACGAACTAGGTCGCAAAGCACTACAACTAGCAGCCTCTCTGTTTGCCGTGTGGTCAGGAGTATACCAACTAGAAAACACTAACGAACAGTTACTTACCAGTGCAGCCGTGGGTGCCGGCGGAACAATTAAGCCTCGCCCTCAACTGCAAATTATCTCTCAGAGAGAATAGTCATTCTTAACTCGATTGCTTAAGGTAGAAAGATGTACGGGAGACAAGCCTATGGGATATATCTAGATCCTACAATTAAGCTTAACTCCTTATTCACCCCGAAAATTGTAACCAGGCAAACAGCAATCGACAACTTAGTGTAAGATGCCTTGCATTAAGTTTTGCTGACAGTTTTGTTGCCCTCACACTATAGGCTATGAGAAAGTTTCATTCACTGACACGGCGAATAGAGGGATGGGGACGAAGATACCAAAATCTCCGTTGGTTTCCCTTCTCCAAAGAAACTGAGACATCTAAAAACACGACTGGCGACCCAATCTTAAAGGGCGATCGCTCAAACTTGGAAAGTACAGATGTGCCAAAACGGGTTTCTCGCTGCGATCGATGTCAAACAAGCAGAACCCGCCAGGCTCAAAGCCCAGTTATGTTCGTCTTGGCGGTGGTTTCTCTCACCAGTGTGGTTGGTCATCGTTTTTACAACCAACCTCAGCTAGCTGTCGGTACTCAAGCTCCCGAAACAATTCGCGCTCCTGGTGATGCTAAAGTTGAGGATACCAAAACTACTGAAGCTAACCGGGAAGCAGCTCGCAAAGCTTTATTCCCAATTCTCAAACTAGATACCGAAGTTAGCGCCAATGTAGATCGCGAATTGGAAAAAATCCTTTCAGAAATTGAAAAACTCCGCGAGACTGCGGGTTCTTTTCCTTTTCTCGATCCAGAAATTATCTCTTTACCTAGCCAACGGTATCTCCGCGATAGTGAAGAATGGGAATGGCGAACAATTTTAGTAGCACTCGAACAAGAAACATCGGAACAACTAAGTGTCGCTGAACTCTCTTTTTCTCAACCAGATGTAGAGAAAAAGCAGGGTGCGTCTCTACTCACTCCGGCATTGCAGCAAGCTGTCGCCGAACTACAAGCTTATCGTCAAGCAACTTCACCTGAAGAGTTTAATGATTTGCTAATCGAAATTTCTCGCGCTCGTCAAGGTTATACTCAAGCACTTAGCTTGATTTCGGAAGTCACCGGAGATAAGTTCGGCAAGGAATATGGTGTGACTTTATTAGATTTACGAGAGGAAACTTGGCAGGAAACCAAACAAGGTATTCGTAGTGCTAAAGCACGTATTCTCACTCAAGGAATTCCTCCAGGATTGCCTGATTATTTGTTACAAGAGGCAATAAGTATCCAGCTAGAGTCATTTGTTCCTGCTTTAACTGAGCCTTTAGCTCAAGATATTTTGCTCAAGGTATTAAGTGCTAAAGCTAATTTAGTTGAAGATCAAGAACAAACTAAACGTCGGGCAGAACAAGCCGCAGAAAATGCAGATATTGAATTTGCGGAAGTCAGCAAAGGAGAAATAATTGTCAAACTTGGTGAAGAAATTACTCAAGAAGATTTTGTCCTGCTGGATCATTTCGGTTTGAGTCGGCGCGGGATCAACTGGACTGGCTTGTTTGGCAGTGCAGTTGTTTGTGGGGGTGCAGTGGGAATTTTTTGGCTGGTTAAGCGACGAGTTTCGCCCAGGTTACGCCGCCGCGACCATATTTTGCTGTTGTTGATGAGTTTGACTTCACCACTTTTGGCAGTTTTTGGCGTGCCTTACAACAATTTACCTGCAATTGGTTTGTTGGTAGGTAGCTTTTACGGTTCGACGTTAGGAGTTACTCTTGTTAGTTTAGTGACCGGATTAGTAGGTTTTGGTAGTGTGGGTGTGAGTGCGATCGCACTTTCTTGGGAGTATTTGATCGCTGGTGTGGCTGGCGGTACTCTGGCAGCAGTAATGGCGGCGAGAATGCGATCTCGTGATGAGTTGGCTTTGCTTGGTGGTGCGGTTGGTTTGACTCAGGGAGGAGTCAATCTGCTCGTTAATTTGATTATTAGTGCTAATGCGGGTACGATTTGGTACGCTATACTTCCTGAAGCTGTGGTTTTTGGCTTATCTGGTTTGGCTTGGACTGTGGTTGCACTGGGAATCTCTCCTTATTTGGAACGACTCTTTGATTTGGTTACACCAATTCGTTTAGCTGAGTTATCTAATCCTAATCGTCCTTTACTCAAGCGCCTCGCTACTGAAGCTCCGGGGACTTTTCAACATACAATGTTTGTGGCTTCTTTAGCTGAAGCTGCTGCACGAGAATTACATTGTAATGTCGAGTTAGTTCGCGCGGGAACTCTTTATCACGATATCGGCAAAATGCACGACCCTTTGGCTTTTATTGAAAATCAAATGGGCGGACCAAATAAACATGACGAAATTAACGATCCTTGGCTGAGTGCGGAAATTATTAAAAAGCACGTTAGTGAAGGACTGATTATGGCGAAAAAGTACGGACTACCAAAAGCAGTACGCGATTTTATTCCCGAACATCAAGCTAAGTTACTCATTTCCTATTTTTATTTTCAGGCAAAACAGCAAGCTAGCCAAAGAAAAGGTCGTCCAGTTTTAGAATGTGATTTTCGTTATGATGGACCGATACCACAGTCGAAAGAAACGGGAATAGTTATGTTAGCTGATGCTTGCGAAGCTGCTTTGCGATCGCTGACTGATGCAACTCCGGAAACTGCTTTGAATACGGTTAGTAAAATTTTCAAATCTCGTTGGCAAGATGGACAATTAGAAGATTCGGGTTTAAAGTTGGAGGAATTAAAAACCATTGCTGAAGTTTTTGTCCGAGTTTGGCAACAGTATAATCATAAAAGAATAGCTTATCCTAAAGCTGCTCTCGAACCTCAGCAAGCTTCTAAGTAGGGGATTGGGGATTGGGTTCAGTGAACAGTGAACAGTTATCAGTTATCAGTTTACTATCCACTTGCTCTTTGTCTTCTTTGTCTTCTTTGTCTTCCTTGTCTCCAATCTCTACTGGTAACTGATAAATCCGGCTACTTGCTAACTGAAAGACTTATGCTTTCCAAGCAGATTGACTTGATTTAGCGATATAAATCCCTAAGAGAACGATAAAAAAAGCTACCCAGTTAGAAAAATTCAATCTTTCGAGAAAAATCAACCAAGCGAGACTTGCAGACAGCAGAGGTTCGACGAGAAAAGTAACAGCAACAAAACCAGAAGATAAGTGACTCAAACAGTAAACTATTAACCCTTGACCAACTAATAAACAAATCGCGGCTTGTGCAATTATTGCTGTCCAAGTTTGCCAAGAATTAGGGAAATAATTGTTCTCAGTAAACAGTAAAATTGGGAAAGTTAAGCTAGCAACAAGTACCAAACGCCATGCAAGTATTTTTGAGGTTTTCAACTGGGTACGGAGTTCTTCTAAAATTAGTAAACTTACACCTGAAAGTAGCGCGCAAATTAAAGCCGCGACATCACCTTGGAGATTGCTAGTCCCGATTTGGAAGTCATCAAAGGCGATCGCACAACTTCCGGCGATCGCGACAATCATCCCCATTATAAATCTACGGTCAAATTTTTTTCCCCAAACTAACCAACCTCCCAAAGTAACGAAAATGGGCGTTAAACTTCGTAGTAAGGTAGCATTAGCGACGCTAGTTTGACCTAATGACCAAAACCAACACCAAATTGTCGCAGACCAAAAAATTCCTCCTAATAATAGTAAAGCAATAACTGAAGTTTGTTCGGAAATTGGTTGTGGGGAAGAGCGATCTTCCGGTGGACGAGAGAAACTTCTTAGCCCATTCCAGAAACCTAATAATACCGCAGCAATCCAGTGACAATGAAATGAAGCCGCGATCGCACCGAGATCCTGTTCGCTGAGACGAATGAAAATTGGACCAAATGCTAAAGCTACTATAGCTGTGAGTAAAGCCGCGATCGCCGTTAAATTTGCTGAAAGTTGAGGATTCAGGTTATCCAGAAAGCTGAGGTTTTTGTTCATTGCAAAAGCGATCGCTACGCTTAGTTACTGCTTTAATTTTTACACAACTTAACACTTTTGTCAGAATTGGCGATCGCTATTGGTAATTAAGCGATCGGTTCGAGATTTACCTCAAAGATAAAATCATCATAGGACAAATCGCCACCACCGATGAGATCCTCAAAAGCAAAAGCGCGATCGGCAATTGAACGAACGTGATCGACACCTCTCGACTCACCCGGATTAGCTTCCGAAAAAGCAAAATAAACTTCTTCCTCACTTCCATTTGCTTTCAGATAAGGTGCATAAATAAAGCCACCAGCAAGTAAAAATGGATCGGGATCGATTTTATCGAATTCTACAACACTATTACCCAAAGCTGCGGCGGCATAACCAGGATCGTTAGGAGAAAGTTCATTACCTGTTAAAGGATCGAGAACTGTTCCCGATGTATCTTGAACAACATACAAACCACCTTCATTATCAAAACCTGCATTCGCAGTCGCAATAATTTCCGTGGTGAATTGTTCGCTACCAAAGTCACTCAAATCGATAAGTTCTTTTTCTGCTTGTAAATTTGTCCCGATAGATTCTTCGTCAGTAAGTTCGACATTTACGACTAAATCCCCAAAAGCTTCTCCTTGAGGATCGCCACCAACAATGTCTTCAAAACTCAACTCAAAAGAACCATTTCCTAGTTCGCTTACTTCTAACTGTTCAGAAACATTAGCAACACCAAATGTAGACCCAAAAATTACATTTGAGTTGCTACGAGTGATATTTCCCACTGCGTCAGTGGTACTATTTGGTACTAAATAAAAGACTAAACGAGAATCACCACTTAATCCAGTTAAAGTTCGTGAAAAACTATTGCCAAAAAAACCTTTTTCTGCTAGAAAATCCTGGGCTTCGTTATTCAATGCAGAGAAAATAACTTGTTCTGTTCCCGGAATAATATTACCATCAGAATCAACTTCTACCACACCAATTTCATTAGTATTAGCAGCATCAACTCCTGTGGATATATCGAGAGTAAACTTGAGATTAACTTCCTCAGTTGCATTACTACCAAAAGAGAAAATGTTATCATCTTCAAGAGTTAAACTTGGAGGAACTTCTTCCACCGGATTAACGGTAATATTAACAGTAGCTGGGTTAGAATTTTCACCTTCATTATCAGCTACAGTGTAAGTGAAAGTGTCATTACCCGTAAAGTTTGCATCGGGTGTATAAGTAACAACTCCCGTAGTTGAATTAACTTGTAAATTACCGTCACTGGGTTGAGTAACTACAGTGACACTGCTTAAATCCAGAGTACCATCGCTGTCGGTATCATTGTTGAGAACGGCGATCGCGATCGCTGTATTTTCGGCTGT
>NZ_JAAHBQ010000103.1 GCF_020144665.1 Oscillatoria salina IIICB1
AAATATTGCTTTGACTTTCTGGTAACAAGTGAAGGAGAGTCGGTTCCAATCCCTCAATACTATCGAAAGTCTCAGAAGCGATTAAAAACTCTACAAAAGCGTTTATCTCGCCAGAAAAATGGCAGCAAAAGATGGCTAAAAGCTGTCAAAGCTGTGGCTAAACAACATAAAAAAATTGCCGACAAGCGTAAGGATTTTCATTTCAAAACCGCCAATGAGTTATTATCAAAAGCTGAGGCTATCGCTCACGAAAACTTAAATATTAAAGGGCTGGCAAAAACAAGATTGAGCAAGTCAATTAACGATGCTGGATGGGGGCAATTCCTAACTATTTTAACTGTCAAAGCTGAGAAGGCTGGACGGAAAACTATAGCTGTGAACCCTCAAAATACCAGTCAAGATTGCTCTAATTGTGGTGAAAAAGTCCCGAAAGAATTGTCGCAAAGAACTCATTCTTGCCCACATTGCGGCATAGAAATAGACCGCGACTTAAATGCTGCGATAAATATAAAAAATAGGGCGGCAGGGCATTCCGTCCTTAAAGCTCGTGGAGTCCGACGCAATAGCGGGACTGCGAAACGAGAAGCCCACGCCATACCTTAAGGTTGGCGTGGGAGTATGTCACCTCTACTACGTTACTAATTTCCCGCGATCGCGATTTCTTTAATTAAATTCCTAGTTCTCAAAAAAGAACAAACAACAACCTTTGGTTAGAGTTATCGTAGTGGAAGGTGAACAAAACCCAAAGGGTCGATCTTCCTTCTCTATGAGTAATTTACCAGATTTTTCTAACCAGGGTTATCAGCTAGTTCGAGAATTAGGACTAAATCGTACTCATGGTCGAGTGACTTACGAGGCGATATCTTCACGAAATCAGCAGTCGGTGGCGATTAAGCAGTTTCAGTTTGCGGCGGGCGATACTCGTTGGTCAGATTATGATACTTATCAACGCGAAATTCAAGTGCTGCGAGGACTAAATCATCCGGGTATCCCTCGTTATTTGGATTCTTTTCCCACTGAGAATGGCTTTTGTCTGGTCCAAGAATATAAAAATGCTTCTTCTTTGGCTGTACCTCGCAGTTTTTCGCCGGAGGAGATTAAGCAAATTGCGGTTTCAGTCTTAGAAATTCTGGTTTATCTCCAAAATCGCATTCCTCCTGTGATTCATCGCGATCTTAAACCGGACAATATTTTGGTAGATGACGAAATTAATGTCTATCTGGTGGATTTTGGCTTGGCAAGCATTGGTACGGGGGAAGTTACGATGAGTAGTGTGGCGAAGGGGACGCTGGGGTTTATGGCTCCAGAACAGTTATTTCACCGTCAGCTAACGGAAGCTTCTGATTTGTATGGACTGGGTGCAACTTTAATTTGTTTGCTGACGGGAACGAAAAGTGCTGATATTTGTAATTTAATTGATGATGATTATCGCCTGAATTTTCAACATCTTGTTCCTCGCTTTAGTCTGAGTTGGATTGCTTGGTTGGAAAAGATGGTGCAATTGAAGGTTAAGGATCGTTTTGCGAATGCGGCGGCTGCTCTTTCTGCGGTTCAACCAGTTTATGTGGTACGGACTCCTGTGGCAGATTTAAGTCAGGTGAGGTTGGATTTTCAAGCGAAAAAGTTGGGGGAAAAGTTAACTCAAATTGTTGAGGTAAGTAATTCGGTTCCGGAGACGATTTTACAAGGAATGTGGCGGGTTGTACCTCATGAAAACGATCCTGTACCAATTAATTCTCGCCATAGTTGGATTTCTTTTAGTCAAGTAAGTTTTCAAGCTAATTATTTTCGCTGTCGGGTGACAGTGGATACTCGCTATTTACAAGCCGATCGCTTTTATGAACGAGATTTATTGTTATCTACTAATTCTCATCCTCAAGAACAGTTAGTTAAAGTTAATTTGCAAACTGCGACCGTTCCTTTACGAAAGAAAAAGTTACCTTTGGCTTCTTTGGGGTTGTTGGTTTTTTGTAGCGCGATCGCGGCTTGGTGGCAGGCGATCGCTTGGTCCGATCTAGTTGCGGAAAGTGGCTCGATGGGCTTGTTTGTCGCGGTTTTTGTCTCGGTTTTTGTCGCTATTTTTGGGCTGACTGCGGCTGTTGCTTCGGGTGCGATCGCGTCTTTGGTTACTCATTTGCGGACTAAATTTAAAGTTAAGTATCGATTACTTGACAAAGTTGTTGCTTTTCTAATTGCTGGTGTTGTGGCTTGGTTTGCGGTGCGCTTTGGGGCTTCTTTTCGTACTGGTGAAACAACGACGGCAAGTTTGGCTTTGGTAGATGTGGTGCTGTTTCTGGCGGTTTTTCAAGGTAATAAAATTGCTCAAATTTGTCATCAACGAGGCTTTAGTCGGAGTTTGGCGATCGCGGTTTCTTGTTTGAGTGTGGCTTGGGGTGTTACTTTGGGCTTAGGTGGTCAAGTTGGTTGGTTGCATCCGGCGATCGCTACTGCGACAATCGCGATCGGTTTACCTTTAGTTGCTTTAACTATCTATCCTCCCTTGGAAAGAGCTAGATTAATTGCTAATTATCGCTCTTTTGAAGCACGACAACAATTGATTAAACCGTAAACTAATTAAGCTTTAGCTTTGATTTTTTCAAGTTCGAGTTAAAGCTTAATTTTTCAGTCAATTAGCTTGACTTTTTTGCTTAATTAATGATATTTTCTTACTGAGCCTATTTATAATGGTAATATAATCAGTCATAAATAATCACACATATCTCCATTATAAAGAAAATTATAGCAGAAACGAAAGCAAAGCGCAAGAAAAAAAGCCAAAACTTCTACTCAGAAACAGTCAAATCATAATGCTTCGACAACCAAATCCAATAATGATGTTCAATCGTACATTGCTGCGTAGAAACCGCCTCAACTCCGTATTCTTTAGCCATTTTCTCAATCAAAAGTGGTTGGGATACTAATATAATAAGGTAAAATCTAACTAATTAGAAGCTTTTCTGGCACTTTTGCTGGGAATTTCGATAATAAATTCAGTTCCCTGTCCGGGAGTAGAAAAGCAAGATAATTGTCCTTTGTGAGTTCCGACGATAATTTGATGAGAAATAGCTAAACCCAGTCCCGTACCTTTTCCTACGGGTTTAGTTGTAAAGAAGGGGTCAAAAATGTATTTTTGGACTTCTGGGGAGATACCTATTCCATTATCTACAATCCGAATTTGGACGTGAGATTCATCAACTAAACAAGTATGAATTTGTAGTTGTAAATTGTCATCAGCAACATCTTGTTTTTGACTTTTGAGTAAAGACTGTTCTTGCAAAGCATCAATTGCATTAGTGAGGATGTTCATAAATGCTTGATTTAGTTGTCCGGGATAACACTCAACCAAAGGTAGTTTGCCGTAATTTTTAATAATTTCAATGGTGGTATGAGGAAACTTTTCTTGAAAACCACTTTGCAAAATCATCAAACTGCTGTCGATACCTGAATGGAGATCGACTTCTTTAAATTGAGCTTCGTCGAGGCGAGAAAAGGTACGCAAACTAAGCACTATTTCGCGGATCCGATTAGCTCCGACTTTCATTGAATTTAGGAGTTTGGGTAAGTCTTCTAAAATAAAGTCTAAATCTTTATCGGCGATCGCGTCTTGGATTGCTTTTTCTGGACGAGGATAATAACTTTGATAAAGTTCGAGTAAATCTGTTAAGTCTTGGGTATACTCTTGGACGTGAACTAAGTTACCATAAATAAAGCTAACTGGGTTGTTAAGTTCGTGAGCGACTCCTGCAACCAACTGTCCGAGGCTGGACATTTTTTCGCTTTGGACGAGTTGAGTTTGGTAGGAGCGAAGTTCGTGAAGTGTTTGTTCGAGTAGTTCGGCTTTGCGGTGCAGTTGTGCTTCCGATCGCTGCAAAGCGATTTCCGCAAATTTGCGATCGCTAATATTTTCAATTACACCAACAAAGTATTTTGGTTTTCCGCGAGCTTCTCGCACCATTGAGACGGTAAGATTTACCCAAACAATCGAACGATCGTTGCGGATATAGCGTTTTTCATGGGTAAATGTCGCTCTTTCACCTTTTAACAACCGTTGGACATTTTCTCGATCTAATTGAACGTCGTCTGGGTGAGTAATTTCTTGAAAATTCAGTTCGTATAATTCTTCGGGTGTGTAACCAACAATTTCGCAGAATTTTCGATTTACCCAGAAAAACTTTCCGGAAGTATCTGCATGAGCAATTCCCACGGCTGCTTGTTCAAAAGTAGCACGAAAACGTTCTTCACTTTCGCGCAGGGCTTTTTCGACGGAAGTGCGATCGCTAATTTCCTGTTGTAGTTGGGAAACTACTTGACTTAATTCAATCGTACGTTCCTGTACCCTAGATTCTAATTCTTCATTGAGCCGTTTGAGCTTAACCTGTGCTTGTTTTTGTTCGGTAATATCCCTAGCTGCGGTATAAATAAGTCCGGTATTTGCTTCTAAGGCTGATTTCCAAGCTAACCACTTGTAACTACCATCTTTAGTACGATAGCGATTTTCAAAGTAGAGAGTGGGAATACCTCGCGATAAGTTACTGATTTCAACTAAAGTTGCACTGCGATCCTCGGGATGAACGAAATAAATGAAGGGATGAGCGAGAAATTCCTCAGCCGTGTAACCGAGAATTGTGGTAACTGCGGGATTTACGCGCTTGAAATAACCATCTACTCCAGCGATTCCCAGTAAATCGAGGGATACACAAAAGAAGCGATCGCGTTCTTCTTCTGTCTGTTTCCGTTCGGTGATATCTTGAAAGAAAATTGAGAGTCCTTCTACTCCCGGATATGCTCTAACTTCCAACCAAGCATTTAAAGGCTGATAGTATTCTTCAAAAGTAACTGAAACTTGCTCTTTAATTGCGCGGTGATATTCCCGATAAAATTTCGATCCTACTGCTTGGGGAAAAACTACCCACAGATTTTGACCTAAAAGTTCTGCGCTAGGACTTTGCAATACTGACGCTGCTTGAGAGTTAAGATAAGTTATTTCCCAATCTTGATTAATGCTGATAAAAGCGTCAGTAATACTTTCAAGCATATTCAGGGTATGACGGCTGGATTCTCGTAAAGCAATTTCCGTCGAAACGCGATCGCTAATATCTCGAATTGTCCCTACTAAAAATTTATTTCCTGCTTCATCAATAAAACAAGATTTTTTGGTTGAGATAATGTAGGTATTCCCCGCGCGATCGGTAAAACTTTCTTCGTTTGTGTTTTCAACTCCCGTTTTTAGTACCTCTTCGTCTTTCTCGCTCAAAAATTTTGCTTCTGGGAAAGAAAAAAATTCGCGATCGGTTTTGCCAATTAATTCTTCTCTAACTACACCCGTAAATTTACAAAAAGCTTCATTTAAAAGGACAAAACGATGCTTTTCATCTTTGACAAATACTGGATCGCTAATTCCGTTAATCACATTTTGTAAAAATGATTGAGAGGTTTTTAATTGAGCTTCGATCTGTTTTCTTTCAGTGATATTCATTAACAGACCATCCCAGAGAAGATCTCCGTTTGGCTGTTTTTCCGGTCGCGAAGCTGCTTGAATCCAAATAATTTTACCTGAATGAAGGACAAATCTTCCTTCCCATTCCCAAGCTGCTAAATTTTCGGCTGCTTTAACTACCGATTTCGCAAAAGCCTCTCGATCTTGAGGGTGAATCAAATTAATTAAAGTCTCAGCATTTGCTTTTATTGTTTGAGCTTCTAATTCAAATAATTCTTGACAGCTAGGACTAATAAAAGTAAAATCAACAGTACCATCTTTTCGTTGCAAAAACTGATAAACTACCCCTGGTATACAAGCAGATATTCGTTGAAAATGCGAACGATTCAGTTGTAATCTTTGCATTGGCACAACTGCTGGGTTTAGATTGGTTATTGCTATTTTTTGGGGTATCGACATATTGAGATCATGTCTAATGAGGTATTGATTTGCTTGACAAATCTCGGGCTTTCTATTTATATGATTCCCAGTTTTGATAGCAATTTACAATTTTCGTTTCAATATTTAACACTTTTGCCAAGTTACTTAACAAATCCTAATCTAACTACAAAACTCTTTAGGAGTTTTGTAGCTGAGGAAAAATGCTTAATTAGAAGTTACGAGGCGTTTGCGTAAGGATTCTGCCCGACGTTTAGCAACCGAATTATTAGGAGCGTAAGTGAGTGTTTGCTCATAAATTTCTAGAGCTTGAGCAGTTAATTTTTTACGTTCGTAGGCATTAGCAAGATTATTCAAAGCTGTGATATAATCAGCTTTATTCTTAACAGCTTCTTTGTATTCGCGAATTGCCATGTCGTACTGTTCTTGAGCAAAGTAAGCATAACCGAGGGCGTTATGAATGAGAGCGAGGTTTTCTGGCTCCTCTTTTTTGCCAGATTTTAAAGCTTTTTGGAAAAGTTTAGCAGCTTGGACAAAAAGTTTTTTATCGAGATAAATACTACCAAGTTGATAGTATTCTAGAGGCGTACCTTGTTCTTGTTTGAGCTTTTTTTGTAGCTGAGATAAGTTAGTTTCAGTTTTGCGAGTTTGGAAAACTTGGCGAAAAATAAAGACGGCAGATCCGGCAAGTATGACTAGCAAAACGGATAAATAAATTAGGGGAAGAAGTTCGTTCATAACTGAATCTTATTTATTTCGATCGTTGTCTGCTAAGATTTATTTTAGGGTAAACCCCAATAGATAATCCGTTCTTGTAACCAACCAGATTTTTGCCAGTTAGCGATCGCCTCGTTGACTTTCCGGCGTAAACTAGCATACTGTAAGCCTGTGGGCATGACAATTGCTAAGGGTTCGCCGGAAAGACGTTCGGGAAGTAAGCGATACTGGGGATATTCTTGCACCCAACCTGTCAAGACACTTTTGTCAGCCGCAAAAGCTGTAGCTTCTTTGGTTTCTAACAGTTGCAATGCTTCTTGGTAAGAATCAACCCCAACTAATCGAGCCTGGGGTAAACTATACTTAATCACAGCAATAGTGGAAGAAGCGCGAATTACAGCAATTGTGCTGGTTTGCAAGTCAGTAAAGGTTTGTATTGCCGGATCTTTAGTAACCAAACCAGTGCCATCAAGATAATAATAAGGGCTAAAATCAACGAGGCGATCGCGTGATGCGGTAAAAGTAACTCTGGCGATCGCGATGTCAACTTTTCCTTCGATCACTGCATTTAACCGCTCTTGATTGGTTACTGGTTGTAATTCTACCGCATCAGGACTACCGAGGATTTCAGCAGCTAAACGTTTTGCAATTTCAATTTCCAATCCTTGTAAATTACCTGTTGCATCGGTAAAAGCCAAAGGACGGAGATTATCTTTCACCGCCACAATCAGTTTACCACGGCGTTCGATTTGAGCTAATTCCGCCGCAATTGTTAAGTAAGGTGTCAGGTAAGGTAAAGTGAAAGCGGCGATCGCTATAGATAAGCTGAGAATTTTTTGCTTAATCATCGTCATTGATATCCCCTAAACAAAACTAGCCCGCCAAAGCGGGCTGATTGCTAAAATCATTAAAATCCAACCGATTTGCTTACTCAGCTTGACTAGCTACTTCGACAACTTTAGTAAAAGCTGCCGGATCTAACACTGCTAAATGTGCTAACATCTTGCGGTTAAGCTGAATATCAGCCTTTTTCAGCTTACCGATAAGCTGAGAGTAGCTCATCCCATTTTGACGTGCAGCCGCATTAATCCGTGTAATCCACAAACGGCGAAAATCGCGCTTGCGACGACGGCGATCGCGATAAGCATTCCGCAACGCTTTCATCACCTGTTGGTTAGCTGTGCGAAACAGCTTCGAGTGCGATCCTCGATAACCTTTAGCTAATTTGAGAATTTTCTTGCGGCGTTTGCGAGCTACATTACCGCGTTTTACTCTGGTCATAGTCGTTGTTTATTTGTTCTAATAAGGTTGACTCTTCTTGACAATTTCCCTAAAGTCTGGTACTAAAGACTTTACATATATGGCATCATCAAACGCACATTTTCTTCATCGCGCTCGTGTACCGTTGCCATATTCGACAAACGACGTTTGCGCTGACTAGACTTATGCTGTAATAAGTGGTTTTTGTAAGCTTTGCGGCGCATAATTTTGCCATTGCCAGTGACGCGAAAACGCTTTGCCGCCGAGCGTTTAGTTTTTAGTTTCGGCATAATCTCTCTTTAATTCGACACAATTCACTATTATATCATGAAACTCTTGGTATCTGCTAAGTTTGACAATTAATAAGCAAAGCCTTCTTTTGACCGAAAATCTTGGGTTTCAAGCCCCGTCCTTTAGGGAAGCGGAGGACGGCTTTTTGTTGCTATTTTGGGTTGAATCTGCTACCATTTTGATACTAACGTGGTCAGGATCAAATGTTGGTCTTGGAGTACAAGGTTAAGCCAAAGCCACAACAAGTAGCTGCCATTGAAGAGGCGATTCGGACAAGTCAGTTTGTGCGAAATAAAGTGCTTCGCTTCTGGATGGATAATAGAGGTGTAGGTAAAGCTGAACTCTTTAGATACAACACAGCATTAAGAAATGAGTTTGAATTTGTCAAAGACTTAAACTCCCATGCTTGTCAAACTGCGGTTGAGAGAACACTGAGAGCAATTACTCGTTTTTACGAGAATTGTAAACAACAAAAACCAGGAAAAAAGGGCTATCCAAAGTTCAAGAAGCACTCACGCTCTGTAGAGTACAAAGTTTCGGGTTGGAAGTTGGATGAAAAGACCAAGAAACACATCACCTTCACCGATAAAAAAGGAATAGGGAGACTAAAGTTAATTGGTTCTAGAGACATTCAATACTTTCAGCCAGAGCAAATTAAACGGGTCAGAATTGTCAGGAGAGCAGACGGATATTATGTCCAATTTTCCATCAAATTAGACCCCAGAGATACCGTAAAACCTTTAACTCCTACTCAGAAGGCTGTAGGAATTGATGTGGGTTTGAAGTTTTTCATTGCTGATAGTCAGGGGAATACGGAAGTAGTTCCTCAATACTATAGAAAAGCAGAAAAACATCTTAATAGACTCAACCGCAGAAAATCAAATAAGTACCGCAAAGGCAAAAAGCCACAGTCCAATAATTATCACAAAGCGAGACAGCGATCTGCCAAAAAGCATTTAAAAGTAAGTAGGCAACGAGAAGAGTATTGCAAGAGAATTGCACTCCGTTTAATCCAATCTAACGATTTGGTCGCCTATGAAAATTTGAATGTCAAAGGCATGGTGAAGAATCGTCGTCTAGCTAAATCGATAACGGATGCAGGATGGACAACTTTCCGTCAATGGTTAGAATACTTTGCAGACAAATATGGGAAATTAGCCATTGCTGTTCCTCCCCATAATACTTCTCAAAACTGCTCCAACTGTGGAGAGAAAGTAGAAAAATCTCTATCGACGAGAACTCATGTTTGTCATCATTGTAGGTTTGTTTGCGACCGGGACTGGAACGCGGCGATAAACATTCTGCAAAAAGCTTTATATATCGTGGGGCGCACGAAAATCTACGCTTCAGGAGAAACTTCCTCTTGGTTGGTTGGAGAAATCCTGTTAGCCAACGAAGATTCGTTGAATGAAGAATCCACGTCCTTATAGGGCGTGGAGCGTCAATATCCTATGTCTGTACCAGCCTTCAAACTTAGTCCTACTGCTGAACGGACGCGCCCGAAAACTGAAAAGCTACGGCTCTACGTTCACATCCCCTTTTGCAATTACGTTTGTAGCTACTGCTTTTTTGCTAAACGAGTCGGGTTGGGATTGCCGGAGATGCAGCGTTATGTTCGCGCCTTGAAACAGGAATTAGCATGGGTTGAGCCTGGTACGCCCCTCGATCAACTTTTTATGGGTGGGGGAACGCCTACTGCGCTGCCACCTGAGCTACTTGATGAAGTTCTAAGTACCATTTTTGAGCGGATGCCTAGGGATGACAGTAAAGTGCATACGGTAGAAACGTCCCCAGAGTCGATTTCCCCGGAGCATATTGAAGTCCTCCGGAAGCACCAAATTGGTCGGGTGAGTATGGGAATTCAAAGCCTCGAACAGCAGGTTCTCGATACAGTTAACCGTCGTCACAGCGCCGAAGAAGCCTTAGCAGCTTGTAAATTACTTGCCGAAAGTGGATTAATTGTCAACATCGATCTGATCTATGGTTTGCCCGGTCAAACCTACGCCAGTTTCCGGCAGAATTTCGAGGCGATCGCTTCACAGGGAATTCATGCTTTTACACTCTACAACCTGCGGACTAACGAGCGTACCCCTGTCACTAAGTTTATCGAGGAAAATGAAAGATGGAATTTAGAGCGATTAATTTCTTGGCGGGCTTTCGTGAAGAAAACAGCAGAAGAGTTTGGCTTTACCCAAACGCGCTGGCATACTTTCAAACGCCTAGATACGATCCTCGCAAAACACGATCGCGCACCCTGTTTTAATCCTGATGGTATGGGCTATCAATTGGGGATTGGCGTCAGCGCCCGTTCTCAATTAGGCTACACTCTCTATCGCAATACGCAACAGTTCAATACTTATTTGCAACGAGTAGAAAATGGCAATAGTCCTGTCGAGGATACAATTCCCCTTAAATTAGGCGATCGCAAAACCCAATTTATCGCTCGCTCGATTGGAGATGGCAAACCTCTCAACCGCTCAATTTATCAGCAGGCTTTTGGTTCTAACATCGAAGAAGATTTCGGTGAAACAATCCAACGTTTACACGACAATAAAGTTATTGAAGATGATGGTACTCAACTCTATCTCTCAGAAAGTGGCAAACTTGTCTACGATTTAGTCGTCGCTTGTTTTTATCCACAACATGCAATTGAGTGGCTACAACAGAAGGACAAATCTTTACTCACTGCCTAATCAGTTTGTGGCAATTTATTTGCTTGGTGAGGTTGCGCTTTGAGGGCGGATAAATATTAGGTAGAATAAGCTCGTGTAATTGGTCATTCTGAAAAATACTGACCTCAATTTTTCCCTCTGTATGATTATGAAATTTACCCAAAACAAAAACTGCGTCCTTTTTCCCAATTTTCTAATTATTGGTTCAGCAAAAGCAGGCACAACCTCACTTTACTACTATCTCAATCAGCATCCTGAAATTTATATGAGTCCAGTCAAAGAACCTGGTTTCTTTGCCCTAGAAGGTCAGCCTTCTACTGCGAAAACTCGCTCGTACCAAATCGCTAATTTAGTTGAATATCAAGGGTTATTTCGAGGAGTAAAGGAGGAAAAGGCTATTGGCGAAGCCTCTGTAAAATACCTTTTCGATCCTCATGCTCCCCATCGGATTAAACATTATATCCCCCAGGCAAAACTCATTGCCGTGCTGCGCCATCCTGTTGATAAAATTTATTCTAAATTTTTACATAATATTCGTGACAGAGTAGAGCCAATTCAGGATTTTGCCCTAGCTTGGGAAGCAGGAAAACAACGTCTTCAAGATCCTAATTCTTTACGAAGATTGCAGTATCCGAGAATCGGATTTTATTATGCTAAATTGCAACAATATTTCGACTTGTTCCCTACTCGGCAAATTCGGGTTTACTTATATGACGATCTCCAGGAAAATAGTTTAGAAATGATCCAAGATATTTTCAGCTTTTTAGAAGTAGATTCTTCTTTCGTACCCGATTGAAATTAAGATAAGATTTGAGCGATGTAGCCGGGTCAATGTTACTCAAATTACCTACTTCTAATAAAGACGCGATCGCAATTTTAAATTCCCATTATGCTTAAAGGACTAACTATTTTTTTACTTGAAAATACAGGACTAGAGAAAAACCTGCAAAGTCAGATTATTGAGTTGATTATTCAGCAAGGCTTTTATCTACTTACTACTCAAATTTGTGATTTATCAGCAATCAACAAACTGAAAGATAAGCTTGGCTGGACTGAATTAATAGAGCGAGAATTGTTAGCATCATCCGGAATCTTAATCGTTGCTTTTGATGTTTTTCCTCTGCCGCCAACTTCAGCCCAACTAGATAATGCTAGAATTTTAAAGGCAAAAGAACTTAACAGATATTTGAACCATCCTCAAGTTACTAGTAATAGCGCTCAAATTCTGCACTCAACAGCAAATTCAGAACAAGCTTGGACTATTTTGCAAATATTCTTTCCTAATCATATCGATAGTATTTTTCAAAAAATAAAGCAAATCAAAATATCTTTTGCTACTCATTATCCAGTCTTGAAAAATTTATCTAGTGGTTTAGCAAGACGAGCTAAAGTAGAGTTAATTAAATACCAAAAAAAGTTAGCAGTAAAAAAAACGTTCCGACTCGGTTGTGAAAGATTTTTGCAACGGGAATTATTTGTAATGAAGGAATTAAGTAAATTGCGCTCGGAAATACCACCTCTACTAGATTGCGCTCGCTCTTTTGTTATTTACCCTTATTATCAAGATACCCTAAATTTTACTTCTAGCGAAAACAAACAGATTCCTTTAGAAATCGTCCAGCAATCTATGGAAATTCTCTATTTTTTTTACGAACTTGGTTATGCACTGATTGATTTTCATCCTCAAAATTTGCTTTTAGATCGAGAAAAAGGATTGAAAATTATAGACTTTGAATTTCTGTATCGATACAAAGTTAAACCTAAATCTTTTGAAAAAAGCTACGATCTAACCGGAATTCCACAAGATTTTGACGGAGATATTCCTATAAGGAGTTTATCGGCAAAACGACTTATAAGAATAAGAAGTTATCAAACAGTTTGGCAACCCTATATAGGTTTAGAACTTCACGAACTTCTAGATAAATTATCTTTTTGAATTACGATGATTCTATTTTATTTTAGTCATCTAGTTCTTTTTCTATGATTTCAGTTTAGTTGGTTTTCATTACCAATCAACAGAGAAAATTATTCAACTTCCAAGTTGATTTTCTGTCTTGGTTATGCTAAATTAGTAGTTAAGTGTCAAAATAAAAAAGCTCATTATCGAAAATTATTAACACCATTCGATTTCAAAAATTTTGGTTGAGCAAATAATCGATAAAATCTTTTGCATTAGAACTACTTTGATAAGCTTCTGTCCCTAAATAACATTCATAGCAAGGAAGATGAGAAACAATATTTTGACAAAGAAGATTAATTGTTTCCTGATTGGGGCTAAAATGATTATTATGCAAAGTAAAAATAGGTGCTTGGTTGGTTTGAGAATAATTTCCTAATAAAGCTTCTGTCAGTCGTTTGGAAGCAGTAGATAAGGAGGCTCTATTTGTAACAAACATTTAGCGATTTCATATTAGTAGAACCAAGCAAAACAAGGGTTAAGAGGAGATGACCTGAAACCCTTGATTTACGGTAATTTAGGTGAAAAAGTCTGTTGAGTAAAGAAGGCGAACGACGGGACTTGAACCCGCGAATGGTGGAACCACAATCCACTGCCTTAACCACTTGGCTACGCTCGCCGCGTCCTAAGTTAGTATAGCACGTTACAGGTCAATTAATCCAGTTTCAATTTAGTTAAGCTGGATCTAGAAAATAGTATAGGGCAAAACAAGATGAAAATCGTGCAGGTAGTAGCGGCCATCGCTGGTGTAACTTTGGGTGGGCTAGGGGTATCAATGGCTTTAACTAACCCTAGTCGAGATGCTTATGAAGAATACGCTGCTGCCCAGTTATCAGCTTATCTCAAACAAGAAGTTTGCACCCAAGCACCTCAGCAGTTGCAAGATATTCTCCCTTCTGAGTTAGGTAATTCTCTCGAAAGTGAGTGTAAAACCCTAGTGGATACAGTGCGTCCGCAAATGAAAGCGATCGTTGGTAGGAGTACAGAACGCCAAAACTTTATTGTCTTCAGCATTTATCGGACTAATCTCTCAGTCGGTCTACTAGTACCCAACTATGAATTTGAGACACTGGCAATATTTGACCAATTTATCATCTATCAAGCCCAAAAGCAGTAACCTTGTCTTTTTGTTTGATCGGGAAGCGATCGCAACTCTGTTCCAAACTACCTTCGCTACTTATTCTAACTCTCGTCTTCCTTCCAACGACACAGGTAACTCTGCTATACTATTATTCATAAGAGTTACATAAGAAAGTACATAACAGGAGAGTAACAGATGAGTAAGACGATAAAACCCTCAGAAGTACACAAAGACGGTAGTTACAACATTCCACACCTAGTAACCGAAGCTAACGAACGACTCACCCAGATAGGTAAATATGGCAGTACAGCGAAGCTAGTCATCAAGAAAGGTGTACTGCAAATTCAGTACAGTCACCCTACCCTCTTAGGCTCAAACGGCAAAGCTAAACGAATGTCAGTCACCAATAGTTGGGGGGGTGCTAACCAAGCAATCAACACGCGCCATCTGGTAGAAGCTGAGACAGTAGCAACTAAGATTACCCAAGCGTTAACCAGTGGCACATACACCGATGACTGGAAAGACGAATTAATAGGACGCAAACCCAAAGAACGCCAACAATTACCGACCGCAGCAACTACAGAACAGAAACTAACCTTTCACGACGCTTGGGAAGTAATTAACCGTGACTGGGAAGGGCGCAAAGATAAATTGAAAAACCCCGACCATGCTTACAGGAATAGTTTTTGCCGCTTCAAGCCTTGGGAAGGCAACAACGAGACAATAACATTCAAAGCACTTGAGAAATGGCTTGTTGACACTAAGCTGCGTGGAAGCTTAAAAAGAACCCACCTCCAAACTCTTAAACGAAATTTACCCTTGCTTGAATTACCAATAAAATTCACAATCTGGGTGAACAAAGAAGCGAAAAATATTGAAATTAAAAAGAATAAAGACCATTTACCGCGCGATAAAGAAATAGAGGATACTTGGGAGATAATGTGGAGAGAAACTGTCGAGAATGCGAATAGCAAAAGGAATGCAATCAGAAGCGGTCGCAATCTTCGTCTCTACGGTATCCTTGCCATATATGGGTTACGGGTTCATGAAGCCTTCTCAATTATGAACTGGGACAATCCTGTAGTTATCCGAAACGGTGAATTCATCATAGTTGATAATGATAGTGACAGTGAATCATCAGAAACTATTAAATATAGCGGTAATGATAAGATTATTCCTGCCATTAATGACCTAACCAATACCGAAAAAATTCTAGTAATTGAAAAAGGTAAAACAGGTAAACGTCTAGCCCTGCCATTTATACCTAAAGACAAAGATTGGTTTGAAACTTTTGATTTAATAAACCAACCATTTAGTGAGGTATTACCTCAAAATAAAGACCCCTTAGAAGCAGGAAAAGGGGGATATCGCGGGTCAGCAACGTTTGCAGATTGGCTACGAAAAAGAGATTGCTCTTTCACCGCCCATAAGCTACGCCACGCCTGTAACATCAGG
>NZ_JAAHBQ010000104.1 GCF_020144665.1 Oscillatoria salina IIICB1
CCTCTTAGTAAATAAACTTTACGATTAGTTAGGTATTTACTATAATTATCGCGAACTTAAGTTAATTTTGCTTAATTTAGCAATAATTTCAGTTAGTTAAGAGGGAAATTGTCGGCATTAGCGATCGCAGCTCCCCGATCTTTAATAACTAATTTTAAGATTGATAAAGGAAGTTAACAAAAAGGTTAACTCTGCGGCTAAAAGTAGTAAGTAAAGGGCAGCGCGGGGACGAAACACCGAAAAAATCAAGCTTAAGCTTTTCAAGTCAGCAATTGCGCCAAAGATCAGATAAGCTAGTAAAGCACCGCTAGAAAAGCTCGAACTAAAAGCACGGATAAAGAAAGCGTCAATAGTTGCAGAAGTAGAAACTAACATTCCTAGCAACATCATCACCAAAACAGCCGAAATCGAACCAACTCCGAGATTGAGGAGTTGATAACGAGGGATAATAACTTGTAAAATAGCAGCGATCGCGCAACCGCAAACTAAGAAAATTCCTAACTGTCGTAATTCGAGGACAATATTATCTAAGACTAAACTCAGTCGTCCGAGGAGTGTATATTTAGTTGTAGAGATAACTAGATTTGGCTGGTGAGTTTGGAGAGGTGAAAGTAAAAAAGTTCCCGAATGAAGTAAATCTCGTCGTTGCTGTTGCCAAATAGCTTGTGAAGAAGATAAATTTTGTCTAGGATGAGGTAACATCAGCCAGCGTCGGAGAAGAGATTCGCGATCGGGTTGCGCGTGAAAAACCCAACCCGCGATCGCTGCAATAATCAATACTAAAACTACTCGCAAAACCACGATATCTAGGCGATCGCTAAATGCAATCCAAGTTACCCAAATTGTAATCGGATTAATGGTTGGAGCGCCAAGTAAAAAACCAATTACTATCGGTGTAGGAACTTGTTGTAAAAGCATTCGCCTTGCTACGGGTATGTTACCATACTCGCATACTGGTAAAATCAAACCTAAGCAACTACCAAAAATTGCACCCCAAAGCGGATGGTTTGGTAGACGCGCAGAAATTACGCGATCGCTAGCAAATACTAACAGGAAACTAGAGACAATAATCCCGAGTAACAAAAAAGGAATCGCCTCAAACAACAAACTTAAAAATAAGGTAAATACATTAGTCATTAGTCATTCAGGGTTAACTCACTCATTATCTAATCTTCTCAGTGAAAATAGGGCTTGGTAAAGAGAAACAACAGTTGAAACTAATAATACCACGAGAAAACTCCTGAACAATTGGCTCATTTTTTGGGGAGATCGAGATCGAATTGTGGCTGTAGCTTTCACTGCTACTTTTTGTGGTGAGAGAATTAATCCCGATTTTTCCTCGATCTGGAAAAATAAATTTGGCAAATGGTCAATTAAAAAAAATACAGCTTCAAATAGCTATCATAGAAAAATAACTACTGTCTGAATTTAATTTATGTCTGAATTAATTTTATTTTGGCATCGGCGAGATTTACGAATTAGCGATAATATTGGACTAGCAGAAGCACGAAAAAAAACTAATAAAATAGTAGGTGTTTTTTGTCTCGATCCTGGTATTTTAGAAGCAGATGACGTGGCGCCAGCAAGAGTTAAATATCTACTTGGTTGTTTGTCTGAATTACAGTCAAGCTATCAGCAAGCCGGCAGTCAATTATTAATTTTACAAGGGAAACCAAGCCAAGAAATACCCGATCTAGCAGTAGCAGCGAACGCCAAAGCTGTATATTGGAATTGGGATGTAGAACCTTATGCCAAAAAACGCGATCGCCAAGTTAAAGAAGCCCTCACAGCAAAAGGAATTGCCGTCGAAAACTTCTGGGATCAATTACTTCACCCTCCTGGGGAAATTCTGACTAAATCGAGTAACAAACCTTACACGGTTTATACACCTTTCTGGAAAAATTGGTACAGTCAGCCGAAAAAATCTCATGCACAAAAATTAGAAAATGTCAAGGGTTTGACAGAAAAAGAAAGAGAAATAGTCAAAGCGCGATCGCTACCTTCCGCCCAAGATTTAGGCTATGTTTGGGATAACGAATTGCTGCTACAACCAGGAGAGAAAGCAGCCCAAGCCAGACTGAGAGAATTTTGTGACAAAACAATCGGCGAATACCAGCAACAGCGAGACTTTCCCTATGTAGATGGTACATCCAGACTCAGCGCCGCCTTAAAATTTGGCGCGATCGGCATTCGCACCGTTTGGGAAGCCTCACAAGAAGCTTACAACCAAAGTCGTAGCGACGAAACCAAAGCGAGTATCGAAACCTGGCAAAAAGAATTAGCTTGGCGAGAATTTTACCAACACGCGATCTATTTCTTTCCCCAACTCGCCGAGGGACCCTATCGAGAATACTGGCAAGATTTTCCTTGGGATAACTCCGAAAAATACTTTCAAGCTTGGTGCGAAGGAAAAACAGGTTATCCGATTGTCGATGCCGCCATGCGCCAGCTAAATACCGTTGGTTGGATGCACAACCGTTGTCGAATGATTGTTGCGAGTTTTTTAACCAAAGACTTGATTATCAACTGGCAGTGGGGCGAAAAATACTTTATGCAGAGACTTTTTGATGGGGATTTAGCCGCTAATAACGGTGGTTGGCAATGGAGTGCGTCATCGGGAATGGACCCCAAACCCTTAAGAATTTTTAACCCTTATTCCCAAACCCAAAAATATGACCCCGAAGCCGAGTATATCCGTCAGTGGCTACCAGAATTAAGTTCAGTAGACACAGAATGTCTAGTTACGGGGAAAATAGCAGCCGAAGATCGCGATCGCTGCGGCTATCCCCAACCAATAGTGAATCATAAACAACAGCAAAAAGAATTTAAACAGCGCTATCAACAGGTAAAAAACAACTAGACAGCTTCATCTGTGAGATCCAATCTCAATTCCCGATAAGATTGTGGGATAATGAAAAACATTTGTTTATCAGTGAAAATAACTACTGGAGTGCAAAACTAACGTGAAGGTTTTGGTAGTCGGCAGTGGTGGTCGCGAACACGCCCTAGCATGGAAATTGCTACAATCTAAGCGCATTACCGGGGTCTATTGTGTCCCTGGTAATGGCGGTACAGCAGTAATGAAGGGTTGTAAAAATTTACCCTTACGAGTAGATGATTTTGAAGGAATATCTCGGTTTTTGGAAGTACACGGCATTCCTTTAGTCGTTGTCGGTCCGGAACTTCCCCTGTCAATGGGAATCGCCGATTACCTCAAAGATTTAAACGTGATGGTATTTGGTCCAAACAAAGCCGGGGCGCAAATTGAAGCGAGTAAATCTTGGGCAAAAGAACTAATGTTGTCGGCAAATGTTCCGACTCCCAAAGCAGAAATGTTTGCTGAAGCAGAAACAGCGATCGCTTATGTGGAAAAACAAGGTGCGCCGATCGTCATTAAAGCAGACGGTTTAGCCGCCGGAAAAGGAGTGATCGTTGCCCAAACAGTTCCCGAAGCAACAACCGCGATCGCCTCTTTATTCCAAAAAGGCTTTAGCAAGGTACTGGTGGAAGAATATTTGACAGGTCAAGAAGTTTCTGTACTCGCCTTAACCGACGGAAAAACCGTTCGTCCCTTACTTCCCGCCCAAGATCACAAACGCATTGGCGAAGGAGATACCGGAGAAAATACTGGGGGAATGGGCGCTTATGCCCCTGCGCCGATTGTAACTCCAGAATTAATGTCTCGCATCGAACGAGAAATTCTTCAGCCCACAGTTGAAGCTTTGGTGCAACGAGGAATTGACTACCGAGGCGTACTTTACGCCGGATTGATGATTACCCCAGAAGGAACGCCAAAAGTATTGGAATTTAACTGTCGCTTCGGCGATCCCGAAACCCAAGCAATATTACCCTTGCTCGACACGCCCTTAGAACAACTGTTTATCGCTTGTTGCGAAGGGAAACTAGCCGAACAGCCCCCCATCGCTTGGAAGCAAGGTAGCGCGATTACCGTCGTCGCTTCCTCCCCAGGATACCCAGGCAAATACCAAAAAGGACTAGCGATCGCCGGAATCGAACAAGCAGAAAACTTTGGCGCGATCGTCTTTCATGCGGGAACCAAACTCAAACAACAACAACTCGTTACCGATGGCGGTAGAGTTCTCAATGTTACCGCAGTCGGCGAAAACTTTAGCGTAGCTAAAACCAAAGCTTATCAAGGAATCGAAAAGATTCAATTTGAAGGCATTTACTACCGACGCGATATCGGTCATCGACTGGTGAGTGCTAACTTTCTTGCTAGTTAGTCGCAAACGATCGACTATATTGGTAGACGCATTGATTAAATAATCTGTCTTCTTGAGTCAGCTTATTTACCTCGAGACTGTTGTATTCTCTTTTGATTGGCGAATCTACCTTGCTGAATCTATTCAAAAGTATCCGAGAAGCGATCGCTCGTTGGTGGAGCGAATTTACCCTTCAGACACGATTGATGGCAGCAGCTACGTTAGTTGTTTCCTTATTAATGAGCGGTCTGACATTTTGGGCTGTCAATACGATTCAACAAGATGCACGGATGAACGATACTCGCTTTGGCAGCGATTTAGGGCTTTTACTTGCAGCGAACGTCGCTCCAGCGATCGCTGAAGGCAATTTAACTGAGGTGGCTCGTTTTACCAATCGCTTTTACAGCAGTACCTCTAGCGTCCGCTATATGATCTATGCCGATGAGTCGGGCAAAATTTTCTACGGGATTCCCTATTCGGAAGAAGAAGTACAAAACTCCTTGACAATCGAACG
Organism: Oscillatoria salina IIICB1; assembly: GCF_020144665.1. Classification (NCBI taxonomy): domain Bacteria; kingdom Bacillati; phylum Cyanobacteriota; class Cyanophyceae; order Oscillatoriales; family Oscillatoriaceae; genus Oscillatoria; species Oscillatoria salina. The sequence goes on from NZ_JAAHBQ010000104.1 coordinate 4,738, forward strand.
GCGCATTCAATTACCAGAAAGTTATGCTCAATATTCTGAGTTACCTTTAGTGCGCCAGCATCTCACTCCTGACGGACAAGTTACCGATGTTTTTGTCCCCCTCAACTACCAAGGAAAATATTGGGGAGTTTTAGCGATCGGCATTAATGCTAACCCAACTGTTGTTGCTTCCTCACACTTAACTAGAGATGTCACGATCGCTGTTTTCATCTCGATTTGGGCGATGGTCATTTTGGGAGCGGTATTTAACGCTTTGACAATTACTAGACCGATTAAAGAGCTACTTTTGGGTGTAAAAAACATCGCGGCTGGCAATTTTAAACAGCGCATCGATTTGCCTTTTAAAGGAGAACTCGGCGAACTAATTTCTAGCTTTAATGAAATGGCAGAACGGTTGGAAAGATACGAAGAACAAAATATCGAAGAACTAACTGCCGAAAAAGCCAAACTGGAAACTTTAATGTCTACGATTGCTGATGGCGCTGTACTGCTGGATACAGATTTGCACGTAATTTTAGTTAATCCTACCGCACAAAGGATTTTTGGTTGGGAAGGTTTACCAGTAGTTGGCGAAAATGTCCTCCATCACTTACCCGCAGCTTTGACAGTTAAACTGACTAAACCTCTTTATCAAATTGCCACTAGCGAAACTATTGCCGAAGAGAAAGGAGATTTTCCTAGCGATGAAGCAGTTAAAACTCATTCGCGTCTTCCGGAAATTGGGGAGTTTCGCCTCACTTTAACTGAACCTACTCAACGTACTGTCCGCATTCTCTTAATTAAAGTTCTCGATCAAAGAACCGAAACAATTAAAGGAATCGCAATGACAGTACAAGATATTACTCGCGAAGTTGAATTAAATGAAGCAAAAAGCCAATTTATTAGTAATGTTTCCCACGAGTTAAGAACGCCTTTATTTAATATTAAATCTTTTATTGAAACTCTTTACGAATACGGCGAAGACCTTAGCGAAGCAGAAAGACGAGAATTTCTCGATACGGCTAACCACGAAACCGATCGCTTAACTCGTTTGGTTAATGATGTTTTGGATTTATCTCGTCTCGAATCAAATCGAACCTATGTTTTAGGGGCGGTAGATTTGCTGCAAACGGCGGAACAAACTCTGCGTACTTATCAATTGAATGCTAAAGATAAAGGAATTGAATTAAGTCAGGAAATTGAACCAAATCTGCCTCCTGTTGTCGGTCATTATGACCTATTGTTGCAAGTTTTAGCTAACTTGGTTGGTAATTCTTTGAAGTTCACTAAAGCCGGAGGAAAAATTACTATTCGCGCTTATAATCTCGAATCTACACCCTATCCTTTAGAAGAAATTGAAAAGGTACGAATTGAAGTTTCTGATACAGGGATTGGGATTGATAAAGAAGACCAAGAAGCAATTTTTGACCGTTTTTTCCGGGTAGAAAATCGCGTTCATACTTTAGAAGGAACGGGTTTGGGACTTTCAATTGTTCGCAATATTATCGAAAAGCATAATACCACTGTCCATTTGGTCAGTGAAGTAGGAATAGGAACGACTTTTTGGTTCGATTTGCCAGTTTATAGTGAAGAATTAATTCAAAGCTATCAAGATACTGACGAGAATTAAACTGACTAAAAGTAAGATACCTAGATTTCGTTTAAACCACAATTTGAATCCAGGATTATAGCGAGGTGGAGTTAACTCCAGGGGTTCGTGGCGATCGCGAAATAAGGTACAAGTTTTCGCATAGGGACGTTGGGGAAAGTTACAAGTGTCATCCTCATGATAGACGCAGCGATCGCATAAATAGTCTCCTGCTGTCGCTTGATGTAAGGGAATACCAGGATGACCGTAAGCTTTGAGAATAGCACGACAATGAGGACAAGTAACTGCCTCAACGTCTACGGGTTGTTGACAATGGGGACAATCAGGCATTACTACTAATGAATCATCTTTCTTAAGCTAGGGGCAACCACAGGGGGATTGCCCCTACTGGTCTAATTCTCGCAAAACTTTCGCTAAAATCTCAAACATTTGCTCAATTTGTTCTTTACTAATTATCAACGGTGGCGAGAGGGCAATAATATCGCCTGTTACGCGAATTAATAATCCTTGTTCGTAGCAACGTTGTAAACATTCCCTTCCTCTCATACCGGGTTTTCCTGGTATGGATTCTAATTCTATTCCTGCTACTAAACCAATGTTCCTTAAGTCAATTATCTGAGGTAAATCGCGTAACGAATGAACTGCTTCTTGCCAATAATTAGCTAAACTATCAGCACGAGCAAATAAACCTTCTTCTTCGTAAACATCTAAAGTTGCCATTGCTGCGGCACAAGCTACGGGATGTCCGGAATAGGTGTACCCATGAAATAATTCAATCGCATTTTCTGCTGCTGCGTCCATAAAGGTATCGTAAATACCTTTTTTGACAAAAACTGCTCCCATTGGAATTGTGCCGTTGGTAAGCCCTTTTGCGACGGTAATCAGATCGGGAATTACGCCAAAATATTCGCTAGCAAAGCTTTTTCCTAGTCGTCCAAACCCGGTAATTACTTCATCAAAAATTAACAAAATGCCGTATTTGTCGCAAATTTCTCGCAATCTTTTTAAGTAACCAACTGGGGGAATTAAGACACCGGTAGAACCTGCCACTGGTTCTACAATAACCGCCGCAATTGTTGAAGCGTCGTGTAAAGTAACAATTCTTTCTAATTCGTCGGCTAAATGACTTCCCCATTGAGGTTGTCCGCGAGTAAAAGCATTATGTTCTAAATTGTGGGTGTGGGGAAGATGATCGACTCCGGTAATTAAACTACCAAAAAATTTGCGATTGTTAGCAATTCCACCGACAGAAATCCCGCCAAAACCTACGCCATGATAGCCTCTTTCTCTACCAATTAAACGCTGACGAGTTCCTTCTCCTTTCACGCGATGATAGGCGATCGCGATCTTCAATGCTGATTCTACCGCTTCGGAACCGGAGTTGCCATAAAAAACGCGATCGAAGTCTCCCGGAACCATTTTAATCAATCTTTCTGCTAGTTCAAATGCACCAGGATGTCCCATTTGAAACGGTGGTGCATAATCTAATTTAGCGACTTGTTGCTGAATTGCGGCGACAATTTTCGGGCGACAGTGACCTGCATTTACACACCATAAACCTGCCGTTCCGTCAAGTATTTCTCGACCATCAACGGTAGTATAATACATCTCTTTTGCGCCTACCAAGAGACGCGGTTTTGCTTTAAACTGCCTGTTAGCAGTAAATGGCATCCAAAAGGCTTCGAGTTGATTTGCCACAGTTTTTACTCCCGATCTTCCCATCTCGCGATCGCCACTAAATTTTCAGCAGTGATGCGCGTCACTCGATCGTTAATATTATCTCACTTTTCTGGTTGACTGAACGCACAATTTTTCTTGACCAAATTCTAGTTTTTTCCTGATTCATCTCACTTGAGACTGACAAATCAAGAGTAACAATTAAAAGTGTCAACTGACTAAATTAGAAAAATCATGTGTCTCTCTTCTCGCAGCCTTGGTTTACCTTGGCAATCTGTTGCTTATCAGACTCCAGAAAGCGATATTTTACTCACTTATCGAGGAACATCTTATCAAGCTCGTCAACGTTTATCAATGCCATCGCTACCAATTATCAAATTAAAGTATCGCGGGATTAATTATTTTCAATCACCATCAATTTTTAAGTAAATTTTTGTTGAATGTGGGGATTTAGCCCTCGATACAAATTAGACTAAATACCCACAAGAAAACACCTTTTAAATTATTTTACAGCTAAGGTGCGCAAGCGATTCAAAGCAGCCGCTAATTCAAAACGACGGAAATAAGCCAAATCTCCTTGAGGATAGTCAGTAATTACATCTAATCCTTCATTTTCCAAATCGCCGATCGTCAAATCTAAGATTGTGGGAAGATCGTTTTGGCGATCGATATATCTTTGTTTAGCATAGACGATCGCCGCCGCGATCGCGCGCAATTGTCCCGAATCTACTATTTGTTCTACTGCGGTTAAATCGATATCTTCTGTACCAAAAGCTACTTCATCAACGTCGCGTACTTTTACTTTTACCGCCCTCCGTCCCCGACTGGGGTCAATACTTTCTGGTAAAGGTATACGCGAGGTTATTTTACCAAATTTTCTGCCTCCTTCGGCACTACGTTCGGTAACATATTCTCGAGCAATTGCTTTCGCTTTTGCAGTCACATCGTGGGGTTGAAAATTATCCATAGCGATGACAGTATCAGCGACATCGAAATAATCTCCACTACCACCCATAACTAAAATTGTCGAAACGCCATAATCGGCGTATAATTGCTGAATTTTATCGATAAAGGGCGTAATTGGTTCTTTATCCTTCGAGATAAGCTGTTGCATCCGGCGATCGCGGATCATAAAATTAGTTGCGGCGGTATCTTCGTCAACTAATAATAATTTTGCCCCTGCTTCTAAAGCTTCGATAATATTTGCTGCTTGGGATGTACTTCCGCTAGCATTTGGAGTTGTAAAATTAGTTGTTGAACGTCCTTGTGGTAATTGATTGATAAACGGAGAAATATCCACACCAGCAATACTCCGTCCATCTTCTGCCCTAATTTTAACCGCCGCCGGATTAGTAACGACAAATTCTCTCCCATCTCCGGGAAGATGATTATAAACTCCGACTTCTATCGCTTTCAATAAAGTAGATTTTCCGTGATATCCGCCACCGACAATTAAATTAATTCCCGCCGGAATGCCCATACCAGTTATTTTACCTCGATTCGGACAAGCAAATTCAACTCGCAAAGATTCTGGTGACTGAAAGGGAATTGCTTCGTCTTGTAACGGGCGATCGTCTACACCGCTACGCCGTGGTAAAATTGCCCCATCAGCGACAAAAGCGACTAAATTATTTTCCGCTAATTGTTGACGCAACCAGTCTGCATCTTCCACCGTTTCAACTTGCTTTTGAATCGCTGATTTATCTAAGGAATCATATAATAAAGCTGCTGCGACAATTTCCGGAATATCTTCACATAACATCGCTGCTGCTTGACGACCTAAAATCCTTCTTCCTTGGGCTGGTAAACCAACAACAAAACGAACTTCTACTTCTTTTTTACTAACAAAAGCCGCAGTCCTTTCTAAGATTTCTTGTCCGTAACGAGTAATCGCAATTAAACCACTTTTTCCGGTTCCTCGTTTACCGCTAATTTCTCTCGCCATCTGGTCAAATTGACGAATCAAATAATCTCTTAAGCCAATTTCTCGACTCAAGGAATTATACAGTTGTTCGGGAAAACCTGCAATTGCTTGCGGTATTTTGACTCGGACTTTACTCGGTGCCGCAAAAGGATCTCCTTGTACATGGTCGATAATTAAAGTAAAGTCAGGAAAGTTGTAACTTCCTTTGATATCTTTGTAGGCTTTGTAGCTACGATTATCTAAATTTAAAAGTAGGGAACGAAGTTTTTCTCGATTAGACATAAATTGATTTTCTGTACCAAAACGCCAAGGTTATTTTAAAAGCTAGAACCAGGTTGTTGCAGAAATTCTATCTCTTCCTTCGTACTTTTTCTACCTAAAATAGAATTTCGGTGAGGAAAGCGCCCAAATCGTTTAATGACTTGATAATGTCTTTTTGCGTAGTCGATGCTACTTGCACTTTCGGGGTCTGATTCTAAACTAGAAAATAATTCTAAACATCTTTCTTGATCTGCCAGTTTCTCGCTATGTTCAAAGGGAAGATAAATAAACCAACGCTGTACTGGTAATAATTCCTTGTCGTAACCTTTACTTACTGCATATTTTGCTAACTCTAAGGCTTTTTCGTCAGTAGCAAAGGCTTGGGGTTGACCGCGAAACATATTTCGAGAAAACTGATCTAAGACAATAATTAACGCTAAACAACTGTCAGGGTTATTTTTCCACTCATCTAATTCCCCTGCGGCTGCTCGATCGTAAGTATCGAGGAAACGCGATCGCACTTCTCGGTCGAATTCATCTTTCTTCACAAACCATTCTTGACGCTGCTTTCCATAACCCTCCTCACCCGCTTTACCAAACCAAAATTCTAGTATTTCTTCCATAAGTCCCCCTATAGGGCAGCCACTATTTCCCATTTTAAGAATAACACCTTTTTAGCCATTTGTCAACAAATTTTCGTCATTTGCCCAAACTCTTTTTGACCCAAAAATGAACAATTATCTTTGCGCCTTTGCGTCTTGGCGCGAAACAAAGTCACCATAGTAAAAAAGCAACAAAAACCCAAACGAGATGTTAGAACACCACGTAATCATAGTCGGCGGTGGATTAGCCGGATGTCGCGCCGCCCTAGAAATCAAACGTAGCGACCCGAACATCGATGTCGCCCTCATCGCCAAAACCCACCCCATCCGTTCCCACTCCGTCGCCGCCCAAGGAGGAATAGCCGCAACCCTAAAAAACGTCGATCCCCAAGATAGCTGGGAAGCCCACGCCTTCGATACAGTCAAAGGTTCAGACTATTTAGCCGACCAAGACGCAGTAGAAATCCTGACCAAATCAGCCCCAGACGTAATCATCGACCTCGAACACATGGGCGTATTATTTTCCCGCCTCCCTGACGGCAAAATCGCCCAACGCGCCTTTGGGGGACACTCCCACAAACGCACCTGCTACGCCGCCGATAAAACAGGTCACGCGATTTTACACGAACTGGTTAACAACCTCCACCGCAACCAAGTCCAAGTTTACGATGAGTGGTACGTGATGCAACTAATCCTCGAAGAAAACGAGGCGAAAGGTATCGTCATGTATCGCATTCTCGACGGACATATCGAAGTTGTCCGGGCGAAAGCAGTCATGTTTGCTACTGGGGGTTATGGTCGAGTTTTCAATACCACATCCAACGATTTCGCTTCCACAGGCGACGGTTTAGCAATGTCGGCTGCGGCAGGTTTACCTTTAGAAGACATGGAATTTGTCCAATTTCACCCGACAGGTTTGTATCCCGTAGGCGTATTAATTTCCGAAGCAGTTCGCGGTGAAGGGGCGTATTTAATTAATAGCGAAGGTTCGCGCTTCATGGAAAACTACGCCCCCAAACAAATGGAACTTGCACCTCGCGATATTACTTCTAGGGCGATAACGTTGGAAATTAGGGCTGGGCGAGGTGTCTATCCCGATGGTAAAGCGGGTGGTCCTTGTGTATTCCTGGATTTGCGCCACATGGGTAAAGAAAAAATTATGAGTCGAGTTCCCTTTTGTTGGGAAGAAGCCCACCGACTGGTAGGAGTTGATGCGGTACACGAACCGATGCCAGTACGTCCTACAGCCCATTATTCTATGGGTGGCATACCTGTAAACACTGACGGACAGGTAAGACGAAGTGGAGATAATTTAGTTACAGGTTTCTTTGCTGCGGGAGAATGCGCTTGCGTTTCAGTACATGGGGCAAATCGGCTAGGAAGTAATTCGTTGCTAGAATGTGTAGTTTATGGGAGAAGAGTCGGTGCAGCGATCGCCCAATACATCCAAAACCGCAAACTACCCGAACTCGATCCCGAAAACTATCTTCAGATTAATCGATCTCGCATCCAAAGTCTTTTCGAGCAAAAAGGAACGATGCGTCTCGCTCAATTACGCCAACAATTTCAAGATTGTCTGACGCAATATTGCGGCGTTTTCCGTACCGAAACAACGATGAGAGAAGGATTAGCAAAACTGCAAGAATTAAAGCAACAATTTGCTAATATTTACCTCGACGATCGCGACAATTGTTGGAACACTGAATTAATTGAAGCCCTCGAATTGCGTAACTTATTTATCGTCGGTGAAATCATTCTTGCTTCCGCCCTCAACCGCCAAGAAAGTCGCGGCGCACATTCCAGAGAAGATTATCCTCAACGTGACGACGATAAGTTTCTCAAGCATACTTTTGCTTATCATTCCCCTGCTGGCATTGATATTAATTATGTATCAGTAGTCATCAATCGTTTTGAGCCAAAAGAAAGGAAATATTAGGGCTAGAAAGTAATAATTAGCCTGATGGAGACGTAGAAATCTACGTCTCTCCAAGACAATTTAAACTTCAATTTTGATAAGCTTTTTTACTCAAAAATTAGCTGATTTAAATTAGATGAATTCGATACTTATTGAAAAGGTATGATAAAATATTATTTACTGTTTCCTTGAAGATAATCAAAAATGTCTGAATTTATTAATCTTGCTTCCGAAAGACAAAGACTTCTCGAACTACCCGAAAAGTTAGATAACGAACCAATAATTATTACTGACCAGGGAAAACCTGTAATGGTGGCTCTTAGGTACGAACAATATGAATCTTTAATAGAAACTATCAATATTCTAGCTGATGAAGAATTTGCCAATCAATTAAAAAAAGGAATTAAAGAAGATAGAGAAGGAAAAACAGTTAGTTGGGAAGAAGCAAAAAAACAGCTAGGTTGGGAATGATTATTAATAATAATTGTTTGAAAAACTCAGGTAATTCGATAAAAATGGAGAGATGGATTACGAAATTGAAATTATTCCTCTGGCGATTAAATTGTTAGCAAAAATCAAAGACCAACGCGAACAAAAATTACTTCGCAAAAAAATTGAGAAACTTAAACAAGAGCCAGAAAAACAAGGTAAACCCTTAACTGGACAATTTAAAGGTTATCGCAGTGTTAGGGCTGTTGGTCAACGTTATCGGATTATTTATCGTATTGATAAAAATCGAATAATTGTCGTAATAATTGGCGTAGGAATGCGTCAAGAAGGATCTCGCCAAGATGTTTACGAGGTAGTAGGGCGTTTGCTAGAAGAAGAGTAAACCGCGATCGCACTAATAGCTAAACTCGAAATACCGGACGATCGGGATTAGCAGGATTGGGTATCAAGCGCTGATTTTTACAATCTACAAGCAAATCTAACTTTTCTAATACCACTTGACCAATTAACACTTCATCGCCAGTTACGACTGCATCTTCTGTAGTTTCACGCCCTTCACACTCAATTTTTAAAGGTTCAGTCAAGCCGACAGTTTCTACTCTGCCATCGGCATATTTTACACCTTGCTGACCTAAAATTTCCAAGCCCAATTGTTGGGCTATGGTAGCAGGAATAACTAAATAAACTGCACCCGTATCAACAAGTGCTTGAGTCGAGAGCGATCGCAGCAATCTTGGAGCAAGCAAACCGCGACGAATTAACGCTTCATCGATCGCATTAGTTAAT
>NZ_JAAHBQ010000105.1 GCF_020144665.1 Oscillatoria salina IIICB1
CTCTTGCCAAAATCCCATACCAAATTATAAGTTTTCTGCCTACCTATATATGGCGGCTACTATTTCCCATTATCAAAAATAACACAATTTTAGAAATTTGTCAATATTTTTTAGACAAATGTCGTAATGAGGGGTAAAAAAATTGAGGACTGGTAATGTAACCAATCCCCAACTGAATTAAAATCTTAATTTAGCCGATTGTAGCAGAAGCGCCGGAACGAGAAGACCATAAAGCTTTAGTTTCCGACTCCCCAGCTTTTTGTAGCTGTTTAGTCATCTGGAAATTAAGTAAAACGATCGCCGTCCACTCGCCTAAAATAGCTAATAAAATTGTCGCTGTCTTCGCATATTCAGTAGCGACCACAGGTACAAACGAGAATAACCAAACTCCAGGAGCTATAGTAGGATCGACGCGGAACACAGCAAAGCAAATCAGGGGTAAAATCATAGCAGCGCCAACCGTACCCGCAGCCCAAAGCGCGCGTTTTCGCGTTTTCATCAGCAAAAGCGACTGCGCGATCGCGGCATAAAGTAAAGTAATACTAGCAGTCAGTAGCAAACCGAACAACAAAGGAACTTTATATTCCTTCAGAGGTAAAAGCAGCAAACAAGGAATGACGATCGCACAACTAATAGCTAGATTAACAGCGATCGCCAAAGTTGCCGGACTTTTTTCACCCCAAAGCAAATCTTTCACCACATTGCGACGTTGAGAGGGATTTTGGTGGCGAAAACGCGCCCAATCGTATAAAGTTTGACGATGAGGACTCAAAAGCGCGATCGTAGCTAAAAACAGTATAAAACCAAAGCCAAACAACACCGCAAAATTAGCAAACATTCCCTTGGAGTAACTTCCCCAACTCGGATTTTGGAGCGTAAAACCGAGTAAAATTAGCGTCAAACTACCCGTAACCAAATAACTTTGTAACTTACTCAGCAAAGTCTTATGAGAATCGTGGAAACGACGTTGTAAACCTTGCCAAAACCAGTAACTCCAGAAGAGATAATTAACACAGGTAAAACCGATACCCGTAACTGAATTTGACCACAAATTCAGTCCAAAAATTTGCAACTCAGCCAAATCTTTGAGATACAAATGATTCACCATTTCATGTGACATACCAGTTGCATCAACCAGATAAGGTAAAGCAACCCCAGGATATAACTGTATCAACCAATCAACCGAATTACCAGCAGTTGGATCTGGATTCATCACTATTGCTGTCATCACCGAAACGAAAAACAGCACCGCACCACTAGCAAACCAAGCTTGAAAATTACCTAAACTTGCACTTACCAATCCATAGACTAAAGCACCACTATAGAAGAAAGCGCAACTAGCAGCAAGGACAACATAGAAACTCAAAATCAAGTGTAGAGGAATTCCCGCAATTAATCCCGCAGCCAAATGCAAAGGTAAAGCTAGCAAACCAAATAAATAAAGTAAAACAGGTACGCCAAGAATTTTACCAGTCAAAATGCTGAGCGTGGTTTGGGGACTAAGACGAATAAAACCCAGAGTACCGCGACCTTCTTCCCTCGATAGATCCGAGATTAGCATATAAACGCCAACCACCAATAAAGCGAAGATACCGATAATACTCATACAAACAAACAAATCCAGCCACCACAACTGCCGATTGATGGTACTAGAAAGTAAGTTACCCGCAGCATCCTTCAAACAAAAGTTATCAATGTTAGGATAATAATCCGTATTTGGCGGATGAGCGTCAAGACAATAGCGGTCAGACGAAGTATGTTTAGTAGGTAGTAAACCCCTGTAAAACAGGTACAATAACACCTGACCAACCACAGATAAACCTACTGTAATCGCTACCGGACGCATTTTCAGCCGTCCTTTCAATTCCCGGAAAAGCTGGGGATTCCATTCACCCAAGCGATCGATTAAGCTTGATAGCATCGTCAATTCGTCTCCCAATATTGTAATTAGTTGGTAGAAACCTTGGAGAAAAGCATCTCTAGGAAGCTTGTTGATGTCCTAATTTCAGGAAAATCGTTTCTAAGTCTTCTTTGATAGAGTGAAACTCAGTTAAAGGAATTCCAGCCGCAATTAGCGATCGCAACAACTCTGCACTATCTTCTACTCCTCCTGTAAAATTAACCTTAAGACTCTTTGTTCCTGCGATTAGTTCCCACTCCTGGACAAAAGGATTATTTCTCAATTCTGCTTGTAAACTCTCCAAATCACCAAGAGTTGAGACAATAATCTGCTGATGAGACAAACGGCTATATAAATCTGCTAATGTAGTGCTTTCTACCAGATAGCCTAATTCCATAATGCCCACAGAAGAACAAAGTTCCGCTAAATCGCTGAGAACATGAGAAGAAATCAGGATAGTCATCCCTGCTTCCTGCAAAATCTTGATAATTTGACGAAATTGCATTCTGGCGATCGGATCTAAACCCGAAACTGGTTCATCTAATAGTAGTAAAATCGGTTCATGGATAATTGTCCGCGCAAGACTCAAACGTTGCTTCATCCCCCGCGACAGCGTAGAAATCAAGCTATTGCGCTTATTACTTAACTGTACCAGTTCCAAAACTTCATACAAACGCTGACGACGACGCGGTTGTCTAAGCTTGTATAACCTCGCAAAATAATCCAAATAATCCCAAACAGTCAAATCATCATAGAGAGGATAATCATCCGGGAGATAACCCAAACGCTCCTTTAGAATAGGATTACTATCATCGCGACGCAAAACTTGACCATGAATGTAAATTTCTCCCGCAGTCGGTTCCTCAGCAGCAGCTAACATTCGGATTAGCGTAGTTTTACCAGCACCATTAGGTCCAATTAAACCATAAACTTCGCCACTATCCACCTGCAAATCCAAATCGCGAACCGCAATATATCTGTCAAATTGTTTCGTCAGTCCGCGAGTATCTATCGCCAGTTCTTTTACCATAAACGTAACTCTGGAGTGGGCTGTAGAGTTAAATTATTGCCAGCTTAACCTGTTTTCTCCCGATCTGTCATGAGTGTTGCCGAAATTGAAACTGCTAAGCTGAAATACTCACAGATGTGTAGACTACTCTTCAACCATTTTTCAACACAATCAAGACTAACAAGCTAATTTATCCTCGTTTCTCTGTATTTATCTACAGTTCTTAACTGTCAATCCGGAAAAGATGATAAAATTAGACAAATATCGCTTGTATATAAAATAAAAATCGCTACTCACAAACTTAAATTAGAAATTAGCGAATCTCTGTTTTAAAAGTTAGAAAGGCTTGCACAAGCGACAAATCGATCGACTGAATCTCTGGCTATTAATTGTCTAGTCCATTACTCACCTCATGTTGCTGAAGAAGTACATCAACTCGATCGACTTCTTGAAGGAATTAATCCCGAAAATCTTCATGAAGAAATTGATTTTGTCGAAGCAGTAGGTCGTGAAATTTGGTAATTATCAAAGCTATACTCCTCAAATATAAAAGTTAATTCATATTTGTCAAGTACCTGCAATAAATATTAATACTTCCCAATCGACTAAGCTTTTAGTTAAATTTAAACTTAATTTTTCGACCCAAAAATTACCTTATTACTTAAGTTACTCGACAATCATTGACAAACACAAATTCAAGACTAACAAGCTAATTTATCCGCGTTTATCTGTGTTCATCTGTGGTTACTAATTAACTTAAAAAGAGAATTTTCACTTGAGTTACTCGACAATCATTTATAAATAAAAATTCAAGACTAACAAGCTAATTTATCTGCGTTTATCTGCGTTTATCCGTGGTTCCTAATTAACTTTAAATTTAATCTTTTCAAAAGGCTGACATTCCCAAAAATCACCTTCAATTTTAACTTCTTTTTCATCAATCCAAGCTCCCTCTACATTCAAACCATGAACATAAATTTGCAAGCTTTGATAACCAAAAGGATAATCTCCTGTTTGTTCCCAAACTAACTCTAATATATCAGCATAGCGCCGCATTTCAAAATTATCTAAACGCCATTCTTTGTAACCATCACCAGCATCGCTATACAAATTAGCAAAACTCGTTTCTTCACCCACGGGAGAGTAAAGATGCAAAATTAATTTTTCCTCTGCTTCCATTGGTAAAATACTTCCCGCTTTTACCAACAAAGGAATAATTTCCCAAGGTGCTTCGAGCTTAATTGTACTATTTCCGGCAAAGACAGTATCGTCCCAAAAATTATAATAATCACCCGCAGGGAGAATAACTTGGCGATCGCGCACTCCTTCCTCTACAATTGGACAAACTAAAAGCGCGTCACCGACAAAAAATTCATCTTCCACATCCCAAAGTCGCTCATCTGAGCTATGATGCCAAAATAAAGGACGCACTGGTGGATAACCTTTTTCAGTCGCTTCCCAAGCTAAAGTATAAAAATAAGGAATTAAGCGATACCGCAAATGCAAATATTTCCGCGTAATCTCAAGTATCTCTTCCCCATAACCCCAAGGTGTACGCGGTTTCACATTATTTGCTGAATGAGTCCGGAAAAACGGCAAAAATGCCGCCATTTGAAACCAACGTAAATATAATTCCGGTGTAGGATTACCTTTAAAACCACCAATATCTGGACCCGCGTACGGAATTCCTGATAAACTCATTCCTAGTACCGTGGGAACAGTTAAGCGCAAACCCGACCAACTGGTTTCCACATCACCAGTCCAAGTCCAAGCATAACATTGTAAACCAGCCCAACCCGAACGTGAGACAATAAAAGGACGTTGGTTAGGACAATATTCTCGCAAAGCTTCATAACCTGCTTTAGCTTGCATTAAACCATAAAGATTATGCGCTTCCAGGTGAGTACCACCTCTACCTTCGAGAAAATGCTGCGTCGGTGTCGGTAAAGTCGCATCTCCCCAAAGAGTAAATACACCTGGTTCATTCATATCATGCCAAAATCCACTGACACCTAAATCCAGTAAATATTCGTATTGACGACTCCACCAATGACGAGCGAGAGGATTGGTAAAATCAGGAAAAGCACACATTCCGGGCCACACCGGGGCGTGTAAAATTGTACCATCGGGAAGTTTGCAAAATACATCTTGAGCAATTCCTTCTCGATAAAGCTGATTGTTATCGTCTTTTTTTACCCCCGGATTGACGATCGCGATCAATTTCACATTTTTTGCTGCCAATTCTCGGTTAAAATCAGAAAGCTGAGGAAAGCGATCGGGGTCGATGGTAAAGGAACGAAATTGATCTTTACAATCAATATCGAGGTGAATTGCGCTGACTGGTAAGTTATGAGTTTCAAACCCAGCAACGACTTCTCTAACCTTCGCTTCAGTTTCGTAACCCCACCGAGATTGATGATAGCCAAATGCCCAACGAGGAGGTAAAACAGGATAACCTGTTAACTGAGCGTATCTAGTTAATAATTGTGGTGGTTCGCCAATGGTAAAGTAATAACGTAACGCACCACCTTCAAAATAAGCTGTAGCTTCTTCGTTAAACGTAAAATAACCCAAATACGAGTTTTCATAGAAAATTAAATAACTGCCTTGCTGATGTAAACCAAGGTAAACTGGAATGCAAAGATACAGAGGGTCAGTTTCAGAAGTATAAATTCCCCCAGCATCATAATGCCACATTTTATAACTTCTTTCTGGTTGCGCTCTTAAATTCAAAGAAGCAGCTCTTTCTCCTAAACCATAGATATGTTCTTCGGAGTATAATTGTCCTTGGTGTTTCCAGGCTTCATTTTGACGTTGAGGTGGTAATTCTTGACGAATAATTTTACCATCGGGATTGGCAAATTCTAAAGAACCATCAGAGGCAATTTTGACTTTCAAGTTGGAACTAGAAATGATAACTTTATCGCTATTGTTCTCAAAACTTGTCTGGACATCTTCCCAGTCATCACCAGCAATAGCATAAGCTACGGGAAGAGTTCCTGGTTTCCAGTCAATGCGAACAAAATCAGGAGTAAGGAAGGAAATTTCCAGTTCAGCTTGCTCAAATTTTAACTTAGCACCGTTGTTAACTGGTTCGCTAGTGAGTAAATTTCCTGGTGCAACCAAATCATCTTGCGGTTGAGGAGGAGAAAAACGACGTTCGACGCGATCGCGCAATCTGGAATAATATAAAGAACCGAGAAAGCGCTTTAGTTTGATTGGACGTAGATTTAAGGCAATTTGCTGATAAAGATTCATCTTCTGTCAAATTAGCACATAGCTGAATTTCTCAGTTAACAGTTAGCACGTAGCCGCATTTACCAGCGAACAGTTATCACGTAGCCGCATTTACCAGCGAACAGTTAGCAGTTAGTAGTTTATCAGACTATTCCTCCCCAATTCCCAATCCCTAATCACCAATCCCCAATACCCACCTGCAATTAAATTTTAAAGCCCTTCGGTACACTCAAAACCTTAAGCAAGATTAAATCTATCTTTCGTCGTAGCCTACAAAATTCAAATTCCCAAACACCAAAAGCCAAGGTAGGATATAAGATTGGCGAATTTTTAGGCAAAATAAACAATGAGTGGGAACTACCGCATTACTTTACTTCCTGGGGATGGTATTGGTCCAGAAATCATGGCTGTTACAGTAGAGGTGTTGAAAACTATCGGAAAGCAACACCAGCTTGAGTTTCAGTTTCAAGAAGCACTTATTGGTGGTGTTGCAATTGATGCGACAGGGAAACCTTTACCAGAAGACAGTTTAGCAATGTGTCGTGATAGCGATGCGGTACTTTTAGCAGCTATTGGTGGTTATAAGTGGGATAATTTACCTCGCGAACAACGTCCAGAAACAGGTTTATTAGGTTTAAGGGCTGGTTTGAGTTTGTTTGCAAATCTACGCCCTGCGACGATTTTACCTCAGTTAATCGATGCTTCGACGCTAAAACGAGAAATTGTTGAAGGCGTGGATATTATGGTAGTACGCGAACTCACAGGTGGTATTTACTTCGGACAACCCAAAGGGATTTTTGCGACGGAAACTGGGTCAAAACGCGGTGTAAATACAATGGCTTATACTGAAGCAGAAATTGACCGCATTGCGAAAGTTGGGTTTGAAACCGCGCAGAAAAGAAGCGGGAAACTATGTTCGGTTGATAAAGCGAATGTATTAGACGTATCTCAATTATGGCGCGATCGCGTTACTGATATCTCTACTCAATACCCTGATGTGGAATTATCTCATCTTTATGTCGATAACGCCGCCATGCAGTTAGTTCGCGCACCGAAACAGTTTGATACCATCGTTACCGGAAATATGTTCGGTGATATCCTTTCTGATGCCGCAGCGATGCTTACTGGTAGCATTGGTATGTTACCTTCTGCTAGTCTAGGTGCAGAAAATCCTGGTGTTTTTGAACCCGTACACGGTTCCGCACCCGATATCGCAAACCAAGATAAAGCTAACCCTTTAGCGCAAGTTTTGAGCGCAGCAATGATGTTACGCTACGGTTTAAATGAACCCCAAGCCGCAGCTAAAATTGAAGCAGCAGTCATGCAAGTTCTCGATCGCGGTTATCGCACTGGTGATATTATGTCTGAGGGTATGCAGCTTGTCGGCTGCAAAGAAATGGGAGAAGCTTTGCTCAAAGCATTAGCAGCATAGCTATTCGCCATTTAAAAGCTATTTTCAGTAAATGCGAAATCTTGGTAGTGCGACCATCTTGGTCGCTACTCATACCATTTACATAAACTAATGCTACAGACGCACCCCCTGTAGAAAGGTTGCATTTTAGTCTCTACACAATTTAAGGTAGCGTAGATAAAGCAAATTGGTATCAGATACAATTCAAATACGATCTCGCTTCGCAACAATTTTTGGCAAATCTTGATTATTGTGGGTAGAGACGTAGCATTGCTATGTCTCTACAGCGCAACCGTCGCTACATCTGTACTTATTAACCAAATGGGAAATTAAACAATAATCGTCGAGTAGGTGTTACTATCAGGTCAATCACTAAATCTTTGAACTGATATGGCGGTTCTTCCGGTGTTGCTAGACCCCACCACGCTTAAAGCTGCTCAAAGGATTTATCGTACTTATTTGGAAGTGCATAAAAATAGCACTCAAACTGCTTTAGGTGTTGTAATTGACCCTTACACCTTACGAGGTTTTGTTATCCTCCGACGTAAACCAGCTTTGTTACCAGGAGAGTATTTTGTGCCAATTGAACAGTTAGAATAACAATTAGCAAATATTTCAGCTTCGCTGGTGTAGAAATTTAGCCTAGTATGTCTCTAGCTAGCATCATAATCTTGTCGAGACTTTGCCTGCAATGTCTCTAAATAACATCTCTAAATCAAGCCAAATTACCTATTTGATTAAGTCTGAATGGAAAATTCATTTGGGTCTATTCCCCAGTTTATCCAAGTAATTGCTTCTTGGGCTGTTTGTAAGGTTGGGGGAACTCGCAGAACATGAATTTGTCCCGTACTCGGACAATTCATTTTTAATAGTTGAATTGGTTCGATATCAAGTTCGTCATTTATCTTTAACAGTTCGTATTCTTGCCAAGAATCTAAACAAATTGTTTGCAAGTCTTGACAAATTTTCTCGTAACCGATTCTTTGAATTAATACTCGTCGAAGTTCGGCGTTATTTTCTTCTAACAGCCATTTTGCTTGCCACAAATTCGGACTAATTTTACCATATTTTTCTGGCAAAGTTACCCCATGATAAGCATAGACTTTAAATCCATCAGTAAATTCAATTGCAGGTTTACCTTCTGCGTGGAGAAGCTGTTGATTATCAAAGGAAAGTTGCCGAGGACGATCGCAAATTAAGCAAAGATTTTTATAAGGATAAATCCAGCCACAATTTAGACATAGTTGTTCGAGAAGATTTGCTAACCAATGTTTGGAAGTAGGTTCAATTACCGAAAAATAGTAAGCAAATACGGCACAATTTAAAGCTAAAAATTCTGAGTAAATATAGTTATTTAATCGTAGCCAAAAGCCGTTGATTATTTGACTAACTTCTATTTGAGCATCAACTAAATTTAATAAATAAGCATTTAATTTTAGGCAATACTCTTGCAAAAGTAGATAATCTATCGTCGGAGTAAAAATTTCTTCATAGATCGAATTCATTATTTCTCTTTTTGTTTTATTTGAGCAAATAAAGCTTTCAATTACGTGGTTTAGCTTATTCCAAATATAAGCAGATTGTGGTTTACCAACTTGATTGATACCACGATCTGAATCGCTAGCAATCCACAATTCTAGAATAGCTTCATAAGGACTATTACAGAAAATTATCTGTGGTTTATTTTTACCGAGAAGGTTATAAAGAAGATTAACTGCTTCGGTTGCTTTTTCTTTGTCAATTGGTTTAGTTGATAGGGCAATTTTGCACCATTTTTCACGATAAGCTGAAATTAGGTTTTTTTGTTCGGGAGTTAACTGGTTAATTTCTTGATTCATCAGGAATAATTTTTCCTAATTTTCATTTATTTTTATCTAATGTAGAGACGTTGCATGCAACGTCTCTACAGATTTAACTATATTAAAAATAGATAGTTTCCCTTGTTGTCGGGTGTGAAATGGACGTAATTATTATTATCATTGCTGTAGCGATTGTGTTCGCATTTGGTGCGGCGATCGGTAGTTTTCTTAATGTAGTTGTATACCGCATTCCTGCAAATTTGTCAATACTTTTTCCTGCTTCTCGCTGTCCTCATTGCTTGCATCAGTTGGGAAAACGCGAGAATATTCCGGTTTTCGGGTGGTTGTGGTTGCGGGGGCGTTGTCGTTGGTGTAGAAGTAAGATTTCGCCGCGCTATCCTGTGGTAGAAGCGGTGACAGGATTAGTGTTTCTGGCGGTATTTTTTCAGTTTGGCGTAAGTTGGCAAACTTTGGGTTATTGGGCGTTTTTAAGCTGGTTACTGGCTTTGTCTTTAATCGATTTGGATACGATGACATTACCGAATGTGTTGACAAAATCGGGTTTAGTCGTGGGTTTGGTGTTTCAAAGTACGATCGCCTGGCAAGAAAATGCTAACTTAGCGGGGGTAGCAACAGGATTAATGAGCGCGATCGCCGCAGCCGTGTTAGGGATCTGGTTATTAGATATCATTACATTTGTGGGCTCGATCGCCTTCGGACAAGCAGCGATGGGTGGCGGTGATGCGAAACTAGCCGCAATGATAGGAGCTTGGCTAGGTTGGCAATATCTGTTATTATCCGGATTGATCGCTTGTGCAACCGGAGCATTTATCGGTGGTGGCGCGATCGCAGTTGGTTTACTCAGTCGCCGACAACCAATGCCTTTTGGTCCATTTTTAGCGCTAGGAGCCGCCTTGACAGTTTTTTGGGGCGAGATTATCTTATCTAGTTATTTAGAGTTATTTTTTCCCCTCAGTTAAAATTCTTTAGCTAGTTTAAGAATAAACAACCAACGGCAAATAACTATTGATAAAATGAATTCTGTATCATGGATTACGCTAAGAACAACTAGCGCTCGCTGGGAAGCAGAGTTAATGCAGCAATTACTAGCAGCACACGAAATTCCCAGCCGAGTCGTCAACTTAGGCGTTGGTTCTTATTTCGGACAAGGAACTCCCGCAGCTTTACAAGTACGTTCCCAAGATCGATGGACTGCTTTATTGTTGTTGAGTCCCCCGGAAGAAGAATAAACAAAAACGTTCAAAAATTTTTAGTAAATAATTTTTTCATGTCCCTATTTGATTGGTTTGCAAATCGAGAAAAATCGGAACCAAATACTCAACAAAAACAAGAAAGAGAGATTGCAGATGGTTTGTGGAGTAAATGTAGCGCTTGTGGCGTTTTAGCTTACACCAAAGACTTACAAGCAAATCACATGGTTTGTAGCGAATGTAATCATCATATGTTGGTTGGTTCCTCCGAACGCATTCGCCAATTAATTGACGATCGCACTTGGAAAGCTTTAGACGAATCAATTCATCCCACCGATCCTTTAAAATTTCGCGATCGCAAACCTTATAGCGATCGCCTCCACGACTACCAGCAGAAAACTGGTTTAATCGATGCAGTCAAAACTGGAATTGGGAAACTTAATAATCTCGATGTCGCGCTGGGAGTGATGGATTTTCGCTTTATGGGTGGAAGCATGGGTTCTGTCGTCGGCGAAAAATTGACTCGCTTGATCGAACAAGCAACCAAAAATAGCTTACCAGTAATCATCGTTTGTGCATCTGGTGGCGCGAGGATGCAAGAAGGAATGTTGAGTTTAATGCAAATGGCAAAAATCTCCGGTGCGCTGCAAAAACATCGGGAAGCCAAGTTACTTTATATCCCCATTTTGACTCATCCAACTACTGGAGGCGTAACTGCTAGTTTTGCCATGCTAGGAGATATTATTTTAGCCGAACCAAAAGCCACGATTGGCTTTGCGGGAAGAAGAGTAATCGAGCAAACGCTACGAGAAAAGTTACCAGAGAATTTTCAATCGGCAGAATATCTGTTAAAACATGGTTTTGTAGACGCGATCGTCTCTCGTCCTCAACTCAAGAAAACTTTGACTCAATTAATTCGCTTACATCAGCCCGTAAGTCCAGTTTTTACCGATGCCAATGCCGAAAATGGACATCATCATGTCGTAAGTTAATTAGAGAATAATTGTAGAGTGGGTAATTTTCCACTCTACAAAGTTTAGCTTAAACGCGATCGCGCTTAACTACAGGCTCACCTTCGACATTAACTTCTAATTCTTCGCGACGTACTGTTTCTTCTGCTTCTTCTACATCGCGCTCAATTTCCTTCCGCACCCCAACTTCTTCGCGAACGTAAGCTTTTTTATCAATATCTACTGATTCTTCGTAAACTTCCATCCGCGCAACTTCACCTTCTTGGAATTCTACTGACGTACCGGGTTCTACTTCTCGCGCTTCCGAAACAGCGTTACGTTCGATAACTACGCGCTCTTTTTCATAAGGTACGGAAACTTTTGCTGTTTCAGCTTCAACGCGCTTCCCAACCGCAACTTCACCAGTTTTGAAACGTTCTTTGTTGGTAACTAACTGTTCTTCATACAACTTAAGAATTTGGTGCTTATCTTGCGCGATCGCATAAAGATCCGGTTCGTGTTGATAGCTATAATTCTCGCTAGTATAAGCGTTAGCTTCAACCGTAGCTAAACCAGCTTGCATCGCTAAAGGTCGATAAATACTACGCACCATTTCTTCATAGTTGTAGTCAACTGTCATGTTTTCATCATACAAAGGTAAGTGTTCCGCCTGTTCCTTGGTCAGCGCAAGTACCTTAAGGCGCTGATTCTCGTAATCAATTTGTGCTAAACCAACAGGTAATAAGACTTTTTTGCCAAAAATCCAAGATTCTAGATCGATTACAAAATAACGAAAACGCCCAGTGGCATCAACTAAGGCATCATAAATAAAGCCAATTTTTTCTTCTTGCTCGCTATAAACTTCAAAACCTTTGATATCTTTACCGCCAAAAATTTCTTCTTGGTAGTTAGTATAAAAATCGCCAATTTTCACTAGAGCCATAAATTTTTTCTCCTATCTAACCTAACTTTAGTTTGTTTCACTTACTCTTAGATTGGAAAAATATAGCGATAATTTCATCTGACTATTGAGGGAGAAGACAAATTTTATGTTTGTTAGCTAAAAAAACAGATATTCCCCAATTAATTCTCAAACTTAATCTTTAGCTCGAAAAAAGTAATTTATTGCTTCAGATAGAGGCAGAAGAAATTAGGAGCTA
>NZ_JAAHBQ010000106.1 GCF_020144665.1 Oscillatoria salina IIICB1
GACTACGAACTATCCTGGAAAAATCGAACAGATTTGTCAGTTTTCATACAACTATTTAACACTCATATACTCTATACTAATTGAATAATTCCTCGTTAGTAGCTCAGACTTTAGTCCGACCTGCAACAAACTAAACTAAAAAGTAATTCAGGTTTAGTCTTCTTCTTTACTTAACTGCGGCGCTAAAGCGCCAACTACGAACGAACAAATAATGTATGAATATCGCCGATTAACTCCCAAACAACAAACAGAATTAATTATAGAACGTACGATACGTGGCTATCCCTTACACTCACCACCACATCCACTAAAAAATCAAAATGTTTACCTTCTTACTGCAACCTGTTACGAACATAAATGTCATGTAAATTCACAAATTCGTCGCCAGCAATTACTAGATTTGATTTTTGAAATATTTACAAATAATGGTATAGAAATACGTGCTTGGGTTATTTTACCGAACCATTATCATCTTCTTGTTTATCTTACGGAATTTGAAATACTAAGCAAGATATTTCGTTTAATTCATGGTTCAACATCTCGACAGTGGAACCTTGAGGAAAGCATCAAAGGTAGGAAAGTTTGGTATCGTTATACTGATAGAGCAATTCGTAGTGAAAGACACTACTATACGACGCTGAATTATATTCACTACAATCCAGTTAAACATGGTTGGGCTAAGTCTCCTTATGATTGGATTGAAAGTAGTGTTCGCTGGTACTTAGATAATTATGGAAGAGAATGGTTGCGTGATTTATGGTCTAGATATCCTGTGTTAGAATATGGTCGCGGTTGGGATGATTCTTAGTTAGTAGCTCAGACTTTAGTCCTCTTTTTCTTGACTTGACTGCGGCGCTAAAGCGCCGACTACGAACTATCCTGGAAAAATTGAACAGATTTGTCAGTTTTCATACAACTATTTAACACTCATATACTCTATACTGATTGAATAATTCCTCGTTAGTAGTGAGGAGTTTAGTCCGAATTGACTGCGGCGCTAAAGCGCCGACTACGAACAAAAATATGAAGCAGAAAGTTACTTTTTTTCAAGCAGGTTACTGTACTCACCCAGAAGCAATTGTTATCAAAGGTGGACGTTGGAAAAATAAAGTTTTTCCTTCACTTTTTGCACTGATTCAGCATCCTCGAATGGGTGCTATTTTATTTGATACGGGTTATTCAAGTCGCTTCTTTGACGAAACTCGTTCTTTTCCTTTTCGTTTCTATGCTTTAACTACACCTGTTTATTTTCAACCCACAGATAGTGCTGTTTCTCAACTGCGAAAATACGGGATTCCAGCAGAGGCTATTCAGTATATTATTATCTCTCATTTTCATGCAGATCATGTCGGTGGTTTGCGCGATTTTCCTGATGCTAAGTTTATCTGTTTTCATTCTGCTTATGAAGCTGTGAAAATGTTGCGCGGTTTGGGTGCAGTCAAGGCTGGTTATTTGAGTGGTTTGTTACCAGAGGATTTTGAGGAAAGGACAGATTTTTTGTCAGCTAATCAAGATGATTTACATCTGAATTATAATTGCGAACTTGTATCGTTACCTACCGCTTATGCTCCTTTTGAGACTGGCTTTGATTTGTTCGGTGATGGTAGTATTTTAGCAGTGGAGTTACCCGGTCACGTGATGGGACAATTGGGGATTTTTCTGACTGATGCAGATGAGCAAACTTCTTTTCTGGTTGCTGATGCTTGTTGGTTGCGTCGCGCTTATCAAGAGTTGGTTACACCCCATCCTCTCGCTAATCTAATTTTTAGCGATCGCCGCGCTTATGCCAATACTTTACAAAAAATTCATCGTCTACATCAGTTGAATCCGTCGATTAAAATTGTTCCTACTCATTGTCAGGAGACATGGAAGATGTTAAATACCAAAGTTTCTGCATGAATACGAGTTTCACTATCCTTTTCAATTATCTCAAAACTAAGTATTTGCGGCGGTTTGACAGTCGCGAACAACTGCTAACATGGCAAAATCACCAAGTACAAAGTTTCTTGAAAAATATCTTGCCAAAATCAAATTTTTATCGAGAACTATATACAGATTTAGATATTACCGACTGGCAAAATTTTCCCATTATTGATAAAATGGCGATGATGAGCAATTTCGCTCGCTTGAATACTGTAGGTATCGCTAAAGAAGAAGCATTTGCTGTTGCTTTGGAAGCGGAAACAACACGCAATTTTGCTTCGACAATAGATGGGATAACTGTGGGACTTTCTTCGGGAACAAGTGGTAATCGCGGTTTGTTTTTGGTAAGCAAAAAAGAACAAGCTGTTTGGGCTGGGACAATTTTAGCTAAAGCACTTCCAGCTTCTTTGTTAACTCGTCAGCGTATTGCGTTTTTCTTGAGAGCAAATAGTAAACTATATGAAACTGTGAAAAAGCAACGCTTGCAATTTGAGTATTTTGATTTATCTCAATCTTTAGATGAGCATATCTCTAGATTGCAGGAATATCAACCAACAATTTTGATTGCACCAACTTCAATGTTACGTTTATTAGCAAATGCTCAGAATGAAGGTCTACTCAGTACAACACCTCAAAAGATTATTTCTGTCGCGGAGGTGTTGGAACCTCTCGATCAAAAGTATATTAGTAATATTTTTGGACAAATTGTGCATCAAGTGTATCAATGTACTGAGGGATTTTTAGGTTGTACTTGTGAATACGGAATTTTGCATCTAAATGAAGATATGGTGGCGATACAAAAAGAGTATTTAGACCGCAAAATGAGGACGTTTATCCCGATTATTACTGATTTTCGCCGTACTACTCAACCAATAGTTAGATATCGCCTTGATGATATTTTAACTGAAGCTAAAAATCTTTGTGCTTGCGGTTCGGTAATGACAGCAATTGAACGTATTGAAGGACGTTTGGACGATCTTTTTTATTTACCTAGTAAGAGTGAAGCTAAACTGGTTCCGATTTTTCCTGATTTTATTCGGAGGAAGATTATAATTGCTGCTGATGAGATTGCAGAATATTTGGTGGTGCAAAAGAGTCCCAAGTTAATCGAAATTTGTTTAAAAGTACCAAACGAGTTACGGGCTGATATTGAGTCAAGAGTAAGTGATTTTTTGCAAGATTTATGGGTGAGGTTTGATTGTGAAGTACCGGAAGTAAGTTATCTCGAATATCCAAGTCGAATTTCACCTCAAGTTAAACTAAGAAGGATTCAACGAAGGTTTGATTTGTAGGGATAAATTAGAGGTTTCTCTTGTGCTGTGATTTTTTTCGTGCTAAGATGAAATCGATAAGGAAGAACTATCTGCAAAAATCTCCCCGACCTTTACTCAGTTAGAGAATTTTAACCTGCTTTTCTCTTTCCTCTCCTGAGTTAGATGATTATGGCTACAAGCTAAGTTGAGTAAGTCACATTGATCTCTAAGTTTTCTCCTCATTCATCCTTATTAGGTTTCTCGAACGTTAGGCAAAAAAAAAGTTAATTTCTCTTGTGCTGTGATTTTTTTCGTGCTAAGATGAAATCGATAAGGAAGAACTATCTGCAAATTTTCCATTCCCCTCTTCCATGAGATGATTATGGCTACAAGCTAAGTTGAGTAAGTCACATTGATCTCTAAGTTTTCTCCTCATTCATCCTCATTAGGTTTCTCGAACGTTAGGCAAAAAAAAGTTAATTTCTCTTGTGCTGTGATTTTTTTCGTGCTAAGATGAAATCGATAAGGAAGAACTATCTGCGAAAATCCCCCTTTCCTTAAATCACGGAAATTAAACATCGCTGCAAAACGATTACCGAAAATAGATAGAAAGATAGTAGTTTTTTGTCAACACGAACTAAAGAATTATTAAGTGTGCCGCAAAAAGTTGCCTATTTGCTTGCATGAATTAAATAATCGTGATATAGTAAAATCGATAAGGAAGAACTATCTAAAAAAAATAAGGAAACCATAGTAGTAGAAAAGAGACACAAAAAGAAATAATTGCCTCCAGTATCCTAAACTGATAGCAAAACAGCAAACTCGTCAAAGGATATGGGTAAAACAAGGGCGGTTATTTGCGGATACTATGGCAAAGGCAATGGCGGCGACGAAGCATTATTAGTGACATTATTGCAAATGTTGCCAGAATCAGTGCAACCATTGGTACTATCAGGGAATCCCCAAGAGACAAAAAAACGTTACCAAGTAGAAAGTTGCGATCGCATTTCAGCCTTTACAGTAACCAGGGCAATGCGTGCCTCAGAATATTTTATTTGGGGTGGAGGAAGTTTAATGCAAGACATCACCAGTTGGGCAAGTCCCATCTATTATGGCGGCTTAATGGGATTAGCCCAACAAATGGGCTTAAAAACGATCGCCTGGGCGCAAGGAATCGGTCCGCTACAACATCAATTTACTCGCGCGATCGCCAAACGAGCCTTAGAAAATTGTACCGCCATCAGCGTCCGCGATCGCCTTTCCGCCCAAATACTTCATCAATGGCAAATTCCCTGTCTAATTGCCCCAGATCCAGTATGGGCATTACAAACCAAACCAGTCAAAGGATTATGGGACCTACCTGCCCCCAGAATCGCCGTCAACCTGCGCGAACATCCCAGCCTAACCCCCCACCGCCTCAA
Source organism: Oscillatoria salina IIICB1 (assembly GCF_020144665.1). NCBI lineage: Bacteria > Bacillati > Cyanobacteriota > Cyanophyceae > Oscillatoriales > Oscillatoriaceae > Oscillatoria > Oscillatoria salina. The sequence goes on from NZ_JAAHBQ010000106.1 coordinate 4,598, forward strand.
CCATCTTACCCAAGCCTTAATCGAGCTACAAAGAGCGACTCAAGCCTGTATTTTACTCGTACCATTTCAAGCAACAAAAGACTTAAAAATAGCTGAGAAAATCGCCGCCCAACTACCAGGATCTCATCAAATCATCTCCCTAGAAGACCCCAGAGAATTAAAAGGACTATTTCGGGGAGTCGAAATGACAATTGGAATGCGCTACCACAGCTTAATCATGGCAGCCGCAGCCGAATGTCGCTGTTTCGCCTTAAGTTACGACCCGAAAGTAAGTCAACTGATGGCAGAAATAAGTATACCCGGATACGAATTAGAGCAATTACCAGACAACCCCAACGAAATTAGCAAAGCCTGGTTAGAAGAATACGTTAACGGAGAACCACTCAGCAGCGAGACAATTCAATCAATACGCGATCGCGCTGAAATCCATCGGGAAGTTTTAATTGAAGCTTTTCTTGGGGACTAGGGGTTGGTGATTGGGGATTGGGTAAACTGATAACTATTTCATGCGACTACGTGCTCACTGTTCACTGTTAATAACGGTAGACTAAACTTGTTTGCATAAGATAGCAATTTATTAATGAAAGCCCTCCTCAGCGAGGGGCTGTCTCAACCTCTAGACGAGAAAAAAGCTATGACTGACACTGAAACCCGTAACGATCTACCCTTAGAGTTAGAAACAGATCGCCTACCAGAAAGCGATGACGCTGAGTCTCCAACTACTCAGACGATCCAAGTTGAAGACGAATCTTCATCAGAAATTGTCAAAGTAAGTGATCCTGAATCTACAACTGAGGAAGAAATAACTCTTGAAGAGAGTACCCCGCGATCGCCCTCGGACAAATTTCCTCTGAAAGTAGATAGTCTGATCGCCGAGTCTAGTAACAATAGAGATGCAGACTGGTTTGCTGTCGCGAGAAAATTACGACAGCGTAACCGAGAACTACTGAAAAAAGTCTCTGAATTAGAGCAAAATTTAGCCGCATCTCACGAAGAAGTACAATCTCTGACGATGCGTAACCAAAGCGCAGATAAAGCGATCGCTAAACAAGCAGAAGAATATCAAACCGCGCAAGAACAATTAGCCCGCTTTTTCCGCGAACTCGAATCAGCCCATCAAGTCTCCCAACGTCAGCAAATCTTAATTGAAACCCTCTCCGAACAACTAGAAACTTCCAGCGATCGCATCGCTCAACTCGAAGCCGAATACTCGCTACTCAAACAAGCTTATGACGACCAAGCACGTCAATTATCCCAAACTGAAGAACAGTGTGACGAATTAATAGCTCGTCTTCAGCGACAGCAACGCCAAACTTTACAATACAAAGCCGCTTTAGACAAGTGTTTAGAAGTTACTCCAGAGTCAAATAACACTGATTCTGGCGCAGAAAACCAAGCTAATGAAACTTCTCCTCGCAATGTAGCATCCTTTACCAAAGCCCAACCAATTCAACCTTGGTCAGCACAATTGGAGGATTTATCAGTACCCCCAGCAGAAACACCGAACTGGGCGAATAAAACCGATCTAGCAGAAGACGAAACCAGTAACACGATCGCTGCACCGACGCGCTTATCCTTAGGGAGACACTTCGTGAACGCACGTACCGACGAGCAAAATGATTTCTCTGATTGGTTTGATGATTTAACTGCTGAAATCGACGATGAAGAACCAGAAACAAAGGAAAACGAATCTCAAAACCCGAATTCTGCTTCAAAAGACGAAAAACTAGGGCAAAAGCCTAATTGGCCCTCGCCCGTAGTTTATCCCCTACGACCAGGGAAAAAACGCCAATCTCTCGCAGCGATCGATTTACCAAGTTTTCCCCGTCGTCGCTCTTGACAAAAAAGCTCTGCTGTGGGATTTAACGAATCAGCGATGGCTGCGCCGACGCGCCTCGCACGTACGCCTGTTTTTACCTGCCAACTCCTCCACCGCGCTAAATTTTTCCTCGCCCGTGAAACCAGGGGATGGCGGACGACCGATACCAGCAGTTAAAGCATAACTGAAACTGAGTAACCGCAGCCAAAGACCAGGATAGTGTTTTTCTAACTGCGGTTGAAACTGACGCAGCAAACCGGGAAACCAACCCATCAGCAACCAACTAATTAAGGAATCGAAGGTAAAACTCAGATAGGAACCCAGCCAACGTAAGAAATCATTTGTACCTGCCATTTCCCAAATCCACCACAGTAACGTCGGATTTTTCCTCGCCGCTTTTAAAGCGAGTCGGTTAAATGTCAGCCAGTCAGTTTTATCTTTAATAAACGTATTTGCCACTTCTGGTGGTTCTTCCGCCAGTAAACCAAAAAAGGTGTTCAGCATGGAATTAATCCGTTGTGGTGGCAAAGTGTAGCCTGTGGGAACCATCATTCCTTTAGAAAATAGCCAGGTGACAGCAATATTGCTTTGGTAAGCCCGAATTTGGTTGAGATGTTCTGCTTTGAGCAAATCATGCTTTATAGCAGTATCTAGTAAATTTGTCAAGCGTTCGAGATTGCGAATTAAGGAACCAAAGCCAGTAAATACCAGAGGAGATTGTAGAGAAGCCGCATCCCCGATCGCCAAAAGTCGATCGAAAGCAACAGTACGCGATCGGCTATTAACGCTGAAATGACCGGGAATATAGCCAAAAGTCGGCTTTTTCCAGACTAATTTTTCCAAGTCGCAACGACGGTACTCTGGCAAGATTGTAAAGAAATCTTCATACATTTCTAATAAAGAGCCAGGGTTATCCGGATGTACCTGATGGTAGTGAAACAGATAAATGGTTAGTTCTCCATCGGCACCGGGAAAGAGTTCCCAAATCAATTGTCTACCGCGAGAAATATCGCCGTGAGAATGAAGAACATCGCCATAATTAGCATCCCAAACTTGAGGTTCAAAGCCATCAGCAATCACCGCCCCCACAGTCGGACAAACACTATCAAAAGCATGAGAACCATTTAATTGCCAAGCGATCGGCGAAGCAGTACCCATTGCATCCATTAGTAATTTGGCGATCGCCTTCTTCGACTCACCACTGGGCAAATCTACCAACTCAACTGTAACTTGCTCCTCATCAATTTCGGCACGAATAAATTCCGTTTCGTCCCAAATTTCGCCACCTGCTGCCCTTAATTTTTCTCCACAAGCTTTCAGCAATTTTTCAGCATCAATTGCTATATTCAGCACCGTCGGCGTATGTAGCACCGCCGCTTGCAAATGAGGTGGATTATTACGATCGAAAAATTTGCTAAAGCCATCTTTGTACTCGCAGGCGATCGAACTTTCAAACTCACGCTCGGTAAACAAACCTAGATCGATCAAACTTTGAAACTCAGCCCGCGAAATATTCCACTCACGATTCATGCGAGCAAAAGGCAATCGTTCCACAACCAACACCCGATAACCTCGCTGCGCCATTACTGCTGCGTGGATTACACCCAAAGCACCACCAATGTAAATCAAATCGTAACTAGGAACTTGACTTTTTGCCTTGACAAAAGTGTCAGCTTGAGGACTACTAAATATTACCTGTTTCGGCTGCTGAGGATGGCAAACGCTTTCCCGCCAGCGCTTCTCCCACCAATAGACCCGATTAAGGTCATATTCTCCTTTCGGCATCTTTTGGAAAAAATGCACTGTTTTGGGGTAATAAGGAGCCAACGCCGCAAAAATAGATTGGTTAGATAAATCGATTTCTGGCAATTGAGGATATTGTTGCGGGAACCGACTTCTAATCGCCGCAGTCAAATTTTTCCCGATTCTTGTTTCGCCAGGAACAGGTTTTTCTCCCCAGCGAAAAACTTTCAGATAGGTAGTACGTTGAACAGCCCAAACAAAAATCGACAATTGAGGATCGGGAATAGCTTGCGACTGGTTTGAAGTCTTCCGAGGAAATTGCAGTCGAATACCATCAGGCGTCAAAATTTTTTGCCCTTGTTCGGGATGCCATTGTTCTTGTAACCAGGTACGGACCACTTTAGTATCCGGAGTCGGGACTTCTATGTACAGGATTGCTTTCATCTTAGTGTTCTAATTTACTACTCGATTACTGAGAAAGAAGGAGTCAATTGGGGTGAAAGTACGTTAAACTTCCGAGTACGATGATTAAAAACATTTTAAGAAACTTTACATTTTGCTCATTGGTGTAAATTAGTTCGGTGAAATTGTGAATCAGCCATGAATTATCCCATCCCAAGTAACTCTGAAGAAATAATCGCCTTAACAGACAACCCCGTAGACGAAGAACTCATCGCCGCCGCGATCGCAGGCGTGATTCAAATTGCCCGCAATAAAGGACAATCCTTAGAAGACTTAACCGCCGAAGTGCTAACCGAAGATCCCCTTCTAGACGGAGAGCAAAGACGCTGGTTAAGTGATATTGTGACTCAAGCTTGGTTCAGCTTACCGTAAACTTCAACTTCAATCAGATTGTGCGCGAGAACCTCAAAAAATTTATTTTTAGTTTACCCAAATGGGTACGAGAACACCTACTGCCGCTACTGTTAACCATTCGCGTCGGCGGGTTAATCCTCGCAGGTTTTGCCCTTTGGAGTTTTGCCGAGATCGCCGAAGAAATATTAGAACGAGAAAGTTACTTCTTCGACAAGCAAATTCTCCTGGCGATCGCCCAATGGCATAATCCCCTAGCAGATCGAATCGTAGTCGGTTTAACTTATCTTGGTCAACCGACATTTTTATTAATAGTTTGTACGGTTTTAGGTATTGGGCTGTTATTCAACCGCAAGCGATCCGAAGCCACCACCCTCGCGATCGCCGCTTTTGGCGCTGCGGGTTTAAATCTTTTACTTAAAGACTTATTCGCCCGCGATCGCCCGCAACTTTGGGACAGGATCGTCGATGTTAACTTTTATAGCTTTCCTAGCGGTCATGCGATGATCTCAATGGTAATTTACGGCGCGATCGCCTATCTCTTAGCCATTAATTTCCCCAAATGGCGAGTAGCGATCGTAGTTACTGCGGTATTTTTAATCCTGAGTATCGGTTTCACTCGCCTCTATTTAGGCGTTCATTGGCCCACTGATGTGATCGCTGGTTACGCGGCTGGTATCGTTTGGTTAGTTACCTGTATTCTCAGCCTAGAACTTTTCAAAGCCCGTCGCGAGGTAGATCGCGATTAGGTATTGGGGATTAGGGATTAGGGAGAGGGGGAAGACTTGGGAGACTTGGGAGACTTGGGAGACTTGGGAGACTTGGGAGAGGTGGAGGATTAACTGATAACTGTTAACTGTTCACTGTTCACTGTTCACTGTTCACTGAACCCAGTCCCCAGTCCCCAGTCCCCAATCACCAGTCCCCAATCCCCAAAAAACTACTTCTCAATCGTCCAGAAAGGGAAATTCTGACTAGGGTTGATCGTGACACCATCAACACCATTTTGAGCAAAAGCATATTCCTTGTTTTGCCATAAAGGTATATAAGGAACATCTTCAGCCAGAGTTTCTTGAATATCAGCAAAGATTGCTTTTCGGACTTCCGGATCTCGTTCCGATCGCTGTTTATCGATTAACTCATTGATCCTCTCACTATAGTAAAACGAGCCTTGGGTTTGAGAACCTCCTGACTGACAACCTGACTCGGCTGAACCTTCAGCACAATCGAGAAATGGTTGAATATAGTTATCTGGATCTAAGAAATCTGGATACCAATCAACTAAAAATGTCGGATAGATACCTTTAGGGAGATTACTAAAAGCAGTAGCAGACTCGACGCTTTTCGGCACAAATTGAATAATTCCCTCCAATTTTTGCTCCCCATAAGCTTTTAAAGTTGTCGCTACCAAAGAGCGAATTTTTGAGCCAGAAGGATGCCAAACTTCGATAGTAATGGGATTATCAGGAGAATAACCAGCCTCGGTTAATAACTCCTTGGCTTTTTCCACATTCGCATCACCATACTCAGTTTGAAAAGTCGGTTGATAAGCTTCAAAAGAAGTAGGAACCATGCTATAAAGAGGTTCTGCTTGTCCTTGTAATACTCGTTCATTAATTAAAGCGCGATCCATAGTTGCCGCGATCGCCTGACGCACTTCTGGCTGGTCTAAAGGTTCTTGATTCAAATTTAACACCATATAGCTTACCGCAGTTCCCGGTGCTTCGATCGCTTGCCATTGGTCGTTTTCTGCACCTTCTAACAAGCTTTTAATTTGTTCTGGGTCAAAAGATTGATAAGCTACATCTACCGCCCCAGTACGAAAACCATTGAACAAATTAGCCGAATTTCCGGCATAAATTTGCAGATCAACGCCTTCATTAACTGGTTTTTCGCCCCAATAATCAGCAAAAACATCCAAACGAATCGAATCACTGCTATAGTCGGCTAATTTATAAGGACCAGTACCAACAAAAGTATTCGGATTAAACTCTCCTGCACCAATTTGATAAGCTTCTGGTGAAATTGCACTTGTCCCAGGAAAAGCTAACAAAGAGGGAAAAGCAGCAAAAGGCTTTTTCAGCTTAATTGTCAGTTCGTTTTCTCCCGTCGCTTCAACTGATTCTACAGTATCCGCTAAGAGGAAAGATGGTTTACCGCCATTTTCGATAAAGCGTTGCAGCGAAAATGCCATCGCTTCGGCGTTGAAAGGAGTACCATCGTGGAAAGTAACACCAGTGCGTAGCGGTATTTTATAAGTTAAACCATCTTCGCTGACTTCCGGCATTTCCGTCGCTAAACTAGGCTTTAACTCAGTCTCTCCCAACTCATAAGTATAGAGAGTATCGCCGAGATTGTAGATAATATTCAGTCCCGCTAACTCATAACTATCCGCAGGATCGATTGTACGCGGTTTCAACGTTGTCCCGAAAGTAACTCTCGGATTTCCCGCAGTAGAATTAGCACTATCAACCGTTGTTGATGGCTGATTATTGGGGTTACAACCTACTACTAGCGTAAAACAGAGGAAAAACAGCGTAAAAAATTTAGTTAAAGTTCGATTTCGCTTCCAGAAAACAGACAACCTATTGATAATTTGCACTATAGCGCTAGCCTCTAACGTTCAAACTTTGATTTTATCCAAAGGTGGGGATTAGAGATCGGGGAAGATGAAGAGGAATTCGCGATCGCACAATACCATGAAAAGGATCTTGAGGATCTCGCTCATCACGAACCAGTCAGGTTAATCACTTTGCCTCAGAAAAAGAAGTTAAGCTATGATAACGTCCATTGACCTCTCGAAAAATCGCTGTTAAAGAAGTTGTCAAGGGAAATCCAGCAGCAATTGGATGCTTTGGAGGAAATGATTCAGTGAATAATGAGGGGGATACCGAAGCCAGAATTTTGTTTGTCGTTGAAACTCCCTTGGGATTTAGCGTCCGCACAACGACAAGTTACTGGGAAGTTATTCTATCTTTCAGATGGTGAGAAACGTTGGGTTTGTGCAGTCGCAAAACGGCTAAATGGAGACGGTTTTTTGATTACAGCATATCGAACCAGTGCAATTAAGGAGGGAACG
>NZ_JAAHBQ010000107.1 GCF_020144665.1 Oscillatoria salina IIICB1
GTGTCGGGGAGGGGTTTGGGGAGGGGTCACTAATTTACAAACCAAACATTTTCATAACCAGTGGTAGTAAAGTATTAAATTGTTCGACTTTAAATTTAGTTTTTCCTGGTGACGTGGCTCCCGCCGTGTCACCCACTCCAGAGGCTCTGCCTCGGGGAAACTTGAATGGAGGCAGAGCCTCCTGAAACGATTCCCTGCCGGAGACAGGGAACCATTTTAAATAATCTCACCGTTTAATTGACCACAGTTTTTCCTGGTGACGTGGCTCCCGCCGTGTCACCCACTTCAGAGGCTCTGCCTCGGGGAAACTTGAATGGAGGCAGAGCCTCCTGAAACGGTTCCCTGCCGGAGACAGGGAACCAGTGGTAGTAAAGTATTAAATTGTTCGACTTTAAATTTAGTTTTTCCTGGTGACGTGGCTCCCGCCGTGTCACCCACTTCAGAGGCTCTGCCTCGGGGAAACTTGAATGGAGGCAGAGCCTCCTGAAACGATTCCCTGCCGGAGACAGGGAACCATTTTAAATAAAATTAGCCCGCCTTCGCGGGCTGTGTAGCCGCCCGTTTACGGGTTCGGCTTAATAATATTTCGGGAAAATTTACACCACAGCAGTAGCTAACTTTTCCGGTAAAGATTCACGCAAGCGAGATCCATACAACGCTAACGAGTTACCACCCAATAATAAACTCAAATGCTCGCGATCGTACTCAGCAACATTAGCTGCATCTTTGACGCAATCTTTCAAAACACCATCCCAATGTCCGTAGTCGCCAGAGAAACAAGCAACACGCTTACCAACTTCACCCATTGCAACGGGAAGATATGCGGGGGCGGGGTCGTCTGACTCAAAGGAGGTAAAGATTTGTCCGCGTTCAAAGTATTCCATTGGGTCGCGGTGACGCAAGTCATAATGTTCGTACAAGCTTGCGTCTTCGATTTTCGTGGGGTCGTGGCTAGCGTTCCAGAGTAAATCGAAGAGGTTTTTCGCTTTACTAATAATATTGATGTTGTCTTTACCGCCTTTTTCTTGAATCATCAATTTGGTAAATTCCATCAAGGAAGGGCGATAAGGCTTTTTCGGGTCGAAGTCGCGAATGCGCTTTTCCCAGTGTTCGTGGAAAGCATGGGCGAGGTCTGGTAGCCAGCCGCAACCGCCTTCTAAAAAGCCGACTCTGAGGGTGGGAAATTGTTCAAATGCGCCGTCAAAGACCATTCTCGCTAAGGCGTGTTGTTGTTGGTTACGCTGGACGAAAATGTGCGTTAAAACGAAGGTTTCCATGTGGTCGGAAATACCACCCATCATGTTAGAACCGGGTCCGCCGTGAATTCCTAAACCAATGTTTAAATCAACTGCGGCTTGTAAAATGGGGCGGAAGTCGGGGTGAGAAATTGCTTTACAAGTGCGAATTTCGGGGAAAGCGTCGGGGGCTTTGGGATGGGGAACTGGTAAATTGGGGGCGACAGCGACGCTAATTAAACCGAGTTCGTTGACGCAGCGATACATTTCTGCGACAGCCGCATCTACGTCTTGGAGAGGAATTACGCCGATGGGTTTGAGGCGATTGTCGTAGCCTTTGCAGTCATCAGCGATATAGTTGTTGTAAGCTTGGCAAAGGGCGATCGCAAATTCTCGATCTAAAATACTGGAAAAAATTAGGTTTAGCGTACCGTAGATAACTTGGATATCAATACCTTCGCGGTCCATGTCTTCCAAGCGTACTCGATTAAACATCGCCCCAAGGGTGGTTTCCGGATGCAGGTTGCGAAAGCCTCCTTTTCCTAAACCTTGGGGTTGGGGAAACATTCGCTTGAGGTCATTTTTCCCGGTAGCTGGGTTAAAATCAATTACTTGCGCCCGTTGATCTCCGAGACTGTCGATTACTAAACCAATACGATCTTGATATGCTGAATCGATATAATCGCGCAAAATCAAGGGATTTTCTAATTTATGCGCGTCAGCGTCGATGACAATTAAACCTTCGTACATTAATTCTCCTTCAGGGTTGAAACTGCCGCCAAAAGCGGATGTTAGTGATGCAAAGTTGTTAGTTGCTGGTTTGTTGACTCAAAATTTGGCGTAAACCAAACCAATTTTCAAAGGACCAAGACATGGAAGCGAGAATCACAATACCAGGATATTTTCTAAATGCAGGTTCGTTTTTCTCGAAAAATATGTGTCCGCTAAGGGCGAATACTTGCGTCAAGACGACACAAATAGCAGTCAAACGCCAATCGATGAATAAACAGATTACCGCCGCGATCGCCACCAGATTCGTGATGTGGTGTAAGATCTGGTTGATCGGATGCTGGTGAGAGGCGATAAAATGGGCTTTTGCTTCCTGAAAATAACTCAAATTTTGTCTCCTAATTAGCCAATAGTTAGAGTTTTCAGCGCTTTAGGGAAGGATACACCAAATTTCTCGTTTCCGACAGTGTTCGGCTTCTGCGCTGCTAAATTAATCTCTCGGCGCGATCGCTGGAAATAACTCAGTGATAAACTGGCAACTGATAACTGCTCACTGCTTACTGAAATTACCACCACTTCAGTTGGAGATAACCAAGTTGATTTTCTGACAATTCCTCCTCAGTCAACCATTCCACCGATTTATAAGTACCGAAAATCCGATCCCACCAATCTACCCCTAAACCAAAATTATGATGCCACATATTGTATTTGTGATGAACATAGTGTACTGGCATCTTCATCCAAAAACATTTGGTAGGATTTTCGTGTTGTAACTGATGAGCATAAGCAGAAAAAGCTGCATAAACCAAACTACCCAGAAACCAACCCAATCCTACATCCCAAGCGACCAAGAACGGCAAACACATCACAATAATACTACCTCGAACATAATCGCGGAACTCCCACAACACCCCTTGTCCTTCATTGCGACGGTGATGATCTCGATGACGTTCCCCAACGCGAGGGTTAAAGTGCATTAAGCGATGAATCCAGTATTCGACAAAACTAGCCAAAATAAAAGCCAAGACAAAAAACGCGATCGCTCTCATTTAGTTTACTCCTCACCTCACCATACTACATACCAAAAATACCAGGGAACTCCCTAGTAACTACCTGATTCATTACCAATAATCATCCTTCAGCACCTACTAAAAAACTTTAGTTTGTACTACGAAGACTATAATACTTTAAGTTTATTTACAATTGGCATCAAGAGCAAATGACAAACTTCTTACTACCACTATTGACGTATTTTAGCGAACGTGCTAAAGATAAATTTCTCCAAAAAATTACTCAGACTCCAACAATTCAAGAAAAGTTCCTCCTCCAACTATTACAAGCCCATCAAAACACCGAAATAGGTCAAAAATATCAACTCAAAGACATCAAAACTATAGCCCAATTTCGAGAGCGAATACCAATTCTACCCTACGATAATTACGAACCTTATATAAAACGCATTGCTAACGGCGAAAAAAATCTTTTAACCCCCGACCCCATAGTTTACTTAAACATGACTAGCGGGTCAACAGGAAAACCCAAATTAATCCCCGTCACTAAACGCTTTCAAAACACATTAGGAAAAGCCAATTTTGTCAGCATCGGTTTCTTATCTCAAGCCCTACGTTCTCGCGGCTTAAAATTTGGTAAACTTTTAGCCACAAATTCCCCCAAACTCTACGGAATAACCGACGCTGGAATTCCCTACGGACCAGCAAGCACAGGAGTTTTACGGATGGGTAAATGGGTTTACGGACAACTATTTGCCATGCCTTATGAAACCCTAGAAGTTGACGAATTAATCGCCCGTCATTATGTAGCTTTACTCTTCGCTTTACAAGACACTAACCTGCGGGGAATCGGACAAAATTTCCCCATGTTATTGCTACGTTTATGCAACTACTTGGAAACTTACGCCGAAGACTTACTTCATGACTTAGAAACAGGAAATATCGCCAATTGGCTACAAATAGAACCCGAACTTAGAACCAAACTAGAAAAAATTTTTCACGCCACACCGCAACGCGCCCAAGAATTAAAAGAAATTTTACATTCCGAAGGAAAATTAACTCCCAAACTCGCTTGGAAAAACCTCTCCTTTTTAGTTAGCGCGAGAGGAGGAACATCAGACTTTTACTTCCAACGTTTCCCTGAATATTTCGGCGATACACCTGGGTTTGGTGCAGTTTATTCTTCATCTGAAGGTACATTTAGCATCAACCATAGTCTCGATGTAGATAGTAGTATTTTAGCAGTAGAAAGTGGATTTTTTGAATTTGTTCCTCAAGACCAGTGGACAGCAGAACATCCCAAAACCTTGCTAGCGACTGAAGTGAAACCAGGGCAATTATATCGAATTTTGACAACCAACTATAGCGGTTTTTATCGTTATGATATTGGCGATGTTGTCGAAGTAGTCGGTTTTCAAGAACAAGCGCCATTGCTAGTATTTCGCTTCCGTCAAGGTGGAATAATTTCTGCTACGACTGAGAAAACAACTGAGTTTCAAGTCACGAAAGTAATGGAAGCTTTGCAGCAAGAATTTAACGTAGCTTTGGAAGATTTTTGTATTACTTTATCGGAAGGTGAATTTCCCGCACGTTATTTAGTTAATATAGAGTTAGCTAGGGGTCAAAATTTAGCAGATTTACCAGGATTTTTAGCTAGCTTCGACCGCAAGCTAAAAGAAGCTAATAGCTATTATGAACTAAAGCGACGCGACCAAATACCACCTCCTCGCTTGAGTATCCTTAAACCTGGTAGTTTTGGTATTATCCGTCAGCGTCAGTTAGACAAAGGAATGCCTGATTTTCAGCTTAAGTTTCCCCATACCAGTGAAGATAGGAATTTTTTAGCTGGTTTAGTCATAGAAAAGGAGGTTAGTAGCGAAGAATTGAGTATCAAATAGTTTGTAGTGAGGACTTTAGTCCGAAAATAAAATTCCTAGCGAAGACTTTAGTCATTGAGTTTGTAGTGAGGACTTTAGTCCGAAAATAAAATTCCTAGCGAAGAATTGAGTATCAAATAGTTTGTAGTGAGGACTTTAGTCCGAAAATAAAATTCCTAGCGAAGAATTGAGTATCAAATAGTTTGTAGTGAGGACTTTAGTCCGAAAATAAAATTCCTAGCGAAGACTTTAGTCATTGAGTTTGTAGCGAGGACTTTAGTCCGAAAATAAAATTCCTAGCGAAGACTTTAGTCATTGAGTTTGTAGTGAGGACTTTAGTCCGAAAATAAAATTCCTAGCGAAGACTTTAGTCCTTGAGTTTGTAGTGAGGACTTTAGTCCGAAAATAAAATTCCTAGCGAAGACTTTAGTCCTTGTAGTAGCGGCGCTAAAGCGCCGACTACGAACTAATAGTTGTAGGAATGCCTGTAGTTTGTAGTGAGGACTTTAGTCCTTGCAGTAGCGGCGCTAAAGCGCCGACTACGAACTAATAGTTGTAGCTAACAATAATCATGACAAAACGCAAAGCTTTACCTCCCAACATAATTATTAAACTCGGAAAATTTGTTTGGACAACAATGTGGCAAATTATGATGTCCAAACTCGCACCGCGTAACTCTTCTGGCGAGTATATTCGTCCTAGCAGTCAGTTTAGAAACTGGATAAACCAAGACGCAGAAAATGCTTATCAACCAGCTACAGAACGTTACCATCTTTATGTGGGAATGAGTTGTCCTTGGGCGCATCGAACTTTAGTTGTTAGGGCGTTAAAAGGATTAGAAAAAGCTATTTCTGTATCTGTGGTTTCTCCTTCTCCTGTTGAAGGTGGTTGGATATTCAATGAACCAGAAAAAGGTTGTCGAAGTTTAGCCGAACTTTATCAATTAGCTAAACCAGGTTACACCGGGCGAAATACAGTTCCGGTTTTGTGGGATAAGCAAACTAACACTATTGTTAATAACGAAAGTGCGGAAATTATTATCATGCTAAACTCGGAATTTAATGAGTTTGCGGATAAACCTAATTTAGACCTTTATCCAGCAGAATTGCAGGAAAAAATTGACTGTTGGAATGACAAAGTTTATCACGCAGTTAATAATGGTGTATATCGCTGTGGTTTCGCCCAAACTCAAGCGGCTTATAATCAAGCTTATGAGAAATTATTTGCTACTTTGGACGAAATTGACTCAGTATTAGAAACAAGCCGCTATTTGTGTGGAAATCAATTAACTTTAGCGGATGTGCGTTTGTTTACAACTTTATTTCGCTTTGATATTGCTTATTACGGTTTGTTTAAATGTAATCGTCGTCGCATCCAAGATTATCAAAATTTAGGTGGTTACTTGCGCGATTTGTATCAACTTCCTGGTGTTGCGGAAACTTGTAATCAAGAAGCAGTAAAACATGATTATTACGGCAATTTGTTTCCTCTCAATCCCGGTGGAATTATTCCCCAAGGTCCCGAATTAACTAATCTTTTAGAACCTCACGATCGCGCAAAATTCCCGGTTTCAATCTAATGCTATAATAATAGTATTAACTCTCTAGCTTTATTTCTCTCCTGAATTGGAAAAATTTCACAAAAAAAACAGCAAGAGAACCAGAAAAAAATTGGATGACAATGGCTAAAAAATTCCAATATCAACAACAATATTCTCAGCAAACTTTACAAGCGGGACTTGATGAATACTATGCTAAACATCCCGGTTTAATTACTGAGGATAATAGTAGCAGTCAGGTAGCGAAACTGTTTCGACTTCATGATGTTACTCATGTGATTTTTGGCTGCGATACCTCAATTGCTGAGGAAACTTTAACTGATACTTGGACAATTTTTGGTTCGACGGTAAAATTATCCGAATACTTGAAGTATTTGCAGTATCCGGAAACGCGAAAACTTGTTCAAGATGTAGGTTATTTCAAGTTATTTGGGGCTTTTATTTTAACTATTCCCGCAGTTTTTCAAGTTATTGCGAGAACAAGAAAAATGAAGAAAAAATGGATTTGGTCAGGTTACGAAGAATATCTGAATTATCCTTTATTCCAGATTCGTCAAGAATTTGGAATAGAAGTAATCTAGTTAGTTATTTCTGGACTACTAAGGCAGAAAAATCTTTTTGCTGGTACTCTTGTTGACAAGGAAAAGGTTTTTCAATGAACCAATGTTGACAATTTTCTAGAGATAGGGAAGAAATTTGACTTCCTGCGCTAATAAATGCTCCGTGCATACAAATATTACCACTATGTTCTCGCAAAATTGATTTAGCGGTATCGATTGTAAATTTTCCTTGATTTACCTTGCATAAATGTCTGACTTTGCCTTCTCTTGAATGAGGGGAAAGCGTGTCTTCGACGCTACCTTCCGAGAAAATTTTGGCAAAGTCAAATTCATCTTCATTGGTATATAATCCTATTGCGAAAGCATCTTTAATTAAGTCTGAATGACGCAAATTACCTTGATTTCTAATACTAAGATTGTTAGAAATTGAGCGAGTTCCACTGGTGATTTTTTCCGCTACCCAATACTTTCCTGCTGTTTCTAATACCCATGCTTCTTGGGTGTCAGCAATCAGAAAAGAATTATGATAGTTCATCGCAAAATTTTCTGCACAATTACCACCTTGACCATATTTATCGAGTAGATTAATAATAATTTGGAGAGCTTGGTAAGCGGTTTCACCTCTTTCCAAACCTAATCTTACTAAATCCATGCCCAGTAGTCCAGTATTTTGGTAAGATTGAGTTGTCCAAACGGCTTCGTTACCGATAACAACTCCGCACTCATTAGCACCCATTTCTGCACCCCACATCCACTGGGGTTGGGAGAGAATAACTGCTAAGGTTTTTTCTCCTTGAGGAATGGTGATATAAGTGCATTTTAATTGACTATTTTGGGGATGGTTTTGTGCGGGAATAGTTACTACATTTTGAAGTTCTCCTGCGGGGCGATCGCTATTTTTTCCAAAGATTAGATCGCCATTTTTGGTTGCGTCTGGTAAAGCCACAAAAGTATCGCACATAATTTAAATTGTCCCAGTAACATTGACGAGTTTTTTTGTTAGTAATTAGTTAAGAATTAAGAGCTTGAGCTTGACAGTATATTTTAGCAGGAGCTTCGCTAAAATATTTAAATAAAGCTGGACATAACCATCCTTCTAAATTTTCAGATTGCCAAAAATACCAATTTCCGTCATACTCTTCTCTTAGCCAAGTTAGTTCTGCTTGATAGCCCGGAAAAGGAGTTGCAGAAAATAACAACCGAAAACCTTTTTCTGTTTGGGGAATATCTCGAACTAAACAGTCAATCATTTGAGGAATACCGCTAACAAATGGTTCTCTGATTAATCCAACTTCCTCATCGTCAAACACCCAAGTATTTTCGTAGCGATAAGGAACAATTACCATCATAGCGTTAGGCATTTTGTGTTTACCAAATTCAGTTCTTTCTCTATTTTAACTTCATGTAAGTTGAATTTGTATAAATTTTGTCTGGCAATATTTCTAAACCATACAGTTAAATATTTTTACAAATTACATACTATGGTTATATATTCGCTTTATTTCTTCATTAACATTTGGTAGTAATTATAAGTTTAGTTTAAAGCATCAATCTAGAGAGATAGGCAATTACTACTCAAAATTGGTAAAATATTAACTACCTGAGAATTTTGGTAATTTAGTTTGGCAAGTTCATCTACCCTAAGTAAGGTTTCCCAGAGTAAAAAAGAGCCTCAAGCAAAGCATCCTTTGCAACGTTTATTCAAATATGGACGGAGGTATCGTCCCTTAATTTGGAAAGCGGTTATTTGTTCAATTTTAAATAAATTGTTTGATTTGGCTCCACCTGCTATTATTGGTGCGGCTGTGGATGTGGTAGTGCAGCAAGAAGATTCTCTAATTGCGCGTTTGGGAATTGAGGACGTTTTTACACAATTACTGTTTCTGGCAATAATTAATTTAATTGTTTGGATTTGTGAGTCAGCTTTTCAATATACTTATGAGCGTTTGTGGCGTAATTTGGCGCAGAATATTCAGCACGATTTGCGTTTAGATGCTTATAGTCATATTCAGGATTTAGAATTAGCTTATTTTGAGGAACAAAGTACAGGTTCGCTGTTGTCTATTCTCAGCGATGATATTAATCAGTTGGAGCGTTTTTTGGATGTAGGGGCGAATGAAATTCTGCAAGTTAGCACGACAGTAGTTATTATTACTGGTGCATTTGTTATTTTAGTTCCGAGTTTATCTTGGATGGCGATGTTACCGATACCTTTTATTATTTGGGGTTCGATTGCTTTCCAAAAAAGGCTTGCTCCTCGCTATGCAAATGTGCGGGAAAAAGTGAGTTTACTTAATTCTCGGTTGTCGAATAATTTAAGTGGAATTACCACAATTAAAAGCTTTACAACTCAAGCTTATGAAGTGCAAAGATTAGCGGTAGAAAGTGAAGCTTATCGACATAGTAATCAAAATGCGATCGCGCTGTCGGCTGCTTTCGTCCCTTTAATCAGAATGCTGATTTTACTAGGCTTTACAGCGATTTTACTTTATGGCGGTTTGGCTGTAACCCAAGGAAAGGTCGCAGTTGGTACTTATAGTGTTTTGGTATTTTTGACCCAAAGATTACTTTGGCCTTTAACTAGATTAGGACAAACTTTAGACTTGTATCAACGGGCGATGGCTTCGACAAATCGAGTGATGAATCTTCTCGATACACCGATTGCTATTCACCCAGGAAATGTACCTTTGGCTAAAGAGTCGGTGCGTGGTGAGTTAGACTTAGAAAATATTACGTTTGCTTATCGAGATCGTCAGCCAGTAATTGAAAATCTCTCTCTTCATATTCCCGCGGGAAATACGATCGCGATCGTTGGTTCAACTGGTAGTGGAAAAAGTACATTAGTTAAACTTCTCTTGCGTTTTTATGAGGTACAAGAAGGAAAAATTAGCCTTGATGGTACGGATATTCGCGAGATTTTCTTAAACGATTTGCGTGCGTCGATTGGTTTAGTAAGTCAGGATGTTTTTCTCTTTCATGGTACAGTGAGAGAAAATATTGCTTATGGTAGTCCAGATGCAAGTTTAAATGAGGTAATTGAAGCGGCAAAAATCGCCGAAGCCCATGAATTTATTATGCAGTTACCTCAAGAATATGAAACAATTGTCGGCGAACGCGGTCAGAAATTATCGGGGGGACAGCGACAAAGAATTGCGATCGCGCGGGCTGTACTCAAAGATCCGCCAATTTTGATTCTCGACGAAGCTACCTCCGCAGTGGATAACGAAACCGAAGCCGCGATCGCGCGATCGCTAGAACGTATAATTGAGAATCGCACGACGATCGCGATCGCCCATCGTCTCTCTACTATCCGCCACGCTGACTGTATTTATGTCATGGAATACGGCAAAATTGTTGAAAAAGGTACTCACGAACAGTTACTAGCAAAAAATGGAATTTATGCAGGTTTGTGGCGAGTCCAAACCGGGATCAAAGCCATAGCCAGTTAACAAAAGTATGCGCGACTAAGTTACGCCATAACTTTTACCATTACTACTAACATAGTAAACTTTTAGGGTGGGTAATACTCACCCTATTTTTATTTGTAGTGAGTTTATTCGATCGCTGGCGATCGTCCAGTAGCACTCGATCGCGATCGTTTGAAGTTAAATAAATTATCCAACTAATATTTGATTATCTGGCAAACTCTCAATGAATACTTTGTTTTACGTGCTTAATTTTTTTCTGCCTATAGTTTTAATTTTAGCTACTTTTTTGTTCGGTTTTTATTTTGAACAACGGATTTTAAATAAGTTAAAAAGTCTTGCCGATCGCACCGGATGGTCTAGTAACGAAATATTTTTCAAGTCTTTTCGGGGTATTTTCATTCTCTGGTTTGTGCTACTGGGAATATGGACTGCAACTTTTCTATTACCACTATCTCCTAAAGGAGATAACTTTATTCAGAAGTTTTTGCTAGCAACTTTTCTAGCTTCTGGGACACTTTTAATTTCTCGATTAGCTGTTGGTTTTATCAAATTTTATAGCAGCAGAGAAGAAGGTTCGCCTTTAACTTCTTTATTTGAAAATTTGACCAGACTGCTAATTTTCAGTTTAGGAATTTTGATTATTCTTCAGTCGGTTGGAATTGCCATTACACC
>NZ_JAAHBQ010000108.1 GCF_020144665.1 Oscillatoria salina IIICB1
CCTTTAGCAACGCGGAGGGAGGGGAGCAGTCAATCAATCTTAAACCAGAACAGATATATCGCGTTCAATGTTGGCGCTACGTCATCCATGTGGTCGGGAAAGGAATTAGTACATTTGTTGGCTATGCCGACTTACCACCAATTTTAGGCGTAGAAAAGCCGGATTTAAAAGATATCCGAATTTGGCGCAAACGTTGGCGAAAAAATTGTTATCAAGCGCCTTCATTTTGGGTAAAATTCTATCAGCAAAAATTCCGCGAAGCTAAATCATTGACTGAGATGTATCGCTGGGGCGAGATTGTAGCGATAATTAAATTTGCTTTAGCAGAAACAGCATTAAAATTGCTCCGGAATGTTTATTTAGAAGAAAAATATTATTGGGAAAATTTCTAAACTCCTAGATAAAATCTTTACAAATTATCAGGATTTTCGCCTAACTCTCGCAACCTTGCGGCTAAACGTTCCGCCCGTTGACGTTCAGTTTCCGCCCGTTGACGTTCAGTTTCCGCCCGTTGACGTTCCGCTTCTTCTGGTAAGAAAACCAAATTACCTTCTGCATCGTAAAATCTCAACCAAGAAGCAGTTTCTCGTTGAATTGTTCCGTCCCAAGTTCCTAACCAAAAGCCTAATACTTCACACCATAACCAGCCTTGTTCGTTAGGAGTTAATGGTTGGTAAACTAAATTAGTACCTAAATTCCATCCTTGTAAAGAATTAGGATTGAATGGGTCATAAACGAAGTAATTTCTCGTCCGAAAAATGTTTTGGTAAATTTCCTTTTTTTCACCCAAATCTGCATTCGCTGTCGAAGCAGACATTAGTTCCACAATTACGTCAGGATAACGTCCATTTTCGTCCCAAGCTACCCAACCTTGGCGAGTTTGACTACCATCAACATTCAAAACTACGAAAAAATCGGGTCCTTTGAAATCACGATTTTTCGCTTGGGTACGACTGTAGTAAACGAACATATTACCGCCGACAAAATAATCTTCGCGTTCTCTCCAAGCTTGTTGCAAAGATTGGATTAAAATGTTCATGGCGATGCGATGGCGATTAGTTTCCAAGGGTTCTCCGTCGTCAAAAATTAGGTCTTCTGGCGGCATTTCAGGTTGCCACTCATCAACAGGAATATTTGTCTGTTGTTGATTTTCAGTTGTGGGTACGGACACGGTACTATTCTCCCAAATACCTTTATTTTTAGGTTAACTTAACGAGAAAATAAATCCCGTAGCGATCGCCAAATATCTACGACTAATTCTTCTAGCCATAACATAAAGCTGTCAAGGGCTTCGAGGACTTTTTCTAAGGGATGCTTCACATAACCGACGTGGGTTGCTTCGGTTTCCACCCAGTCTTGTTGGTTTTCGAGGTATTTATCTTCTTCGTCTACGTGGCTGATGGCTTCTCGCCCTTTTCTTGCTCTGGGATACACTGAGGTGGCAATATTAGGCGTGAGGGCGTAGGTGTTTCTGGTTTCTGCTGCGGATAGTTCGTCCTCAATTTCTGGTAGTTGAGGTTCGGTTATTTGCTTAATTTTCTCTACTTTTGCTTGAGTTTTTGCCTTTTGTGTGCTAATAGTTGGCTGAGTAGGTTCTGAGTTTGATTCTTGGTTGAGACGTTGCTTGAGGCGATCGAAGATCGAACTAGAACTACTAGAAAATGTTTCTTGCGATCCTTGACTGGCGGGTAATTCTGTGGTATGGGAAGGGCTGGTGAGTGTAGAGGGAGTTGATTCTGATTCAATTTCCGAGAATAAATCCTGCCAAACTAACCAAGGATCTTCAGTTTCAGCAGCAGATAAAGAAGGGCTAAGATTATTTTCGCGCTCTTTGCCAGAAATAGCTATTGGGGAATGGTTATTTGTTGGTAAAGATGAAGAGGAATTTTTGCCAAAAAAGTAATCGACAGCAGCGCGAAGTAACATTTCAATCCGAAAAGGATCGGGTTCGCGTAATTCTGCATTAGGAGGATTTGTTGATTGGAGACGATCGCTTTTATTTGCCCAAATTGTAATCCGAAATTGTCCCGCGATCGTTAGGCGATCGCTAACCGCATGAGCTAATTTAGAAACTGGGGCTAATCTTAAATGAAAGACACCAGAGATCGATTTAGGTTTCTCAGTTTCCGCCCCAGGTAATTGTAACTTATCTACTTCTTCCCTAGGAAGTAAAGCTGGTTGAGAATTATTTGACGACAAAGATTGACCGTGATTTCTTCCGAAAAAATAATCAATTGCCGCGCGAAGTAAATCTTCTAAAGGTAAAGGTTCGCTGCGAGAATTGCGATCGTATTTTGTTGTATTATTAGCACTTCCGCCCCAAAAAATCCTTAAATCGTGATAAACATCGCCAAAAAACTCGCCAGTTTTACTTACCAAAGTTTTTGTTGATTGTAGCGGTTGGCTTTCCCAACTAGCAACAGTTTCATCGAGACGAGATAAGACAAGACGCGATCGCAGTTGAGGAGTTTTACTACTATTATCTAGTTCTATATAATCTGACGTAGGTGCAACATTCCGCACCAAAGTTGATTCCGAAAAAATATCGATTGCACTAGCTACCGCGCTTGTTTGTACCCAGCGCATTGCTTGCCAAAACATTCGCACTGGCGGTAAAACATAGAAATTACTAACCTTAGATTTAGGTAAACGTCCGGGAAATTTTTTCGCTTCCCGAATTAAACGCCGATACCGCCATAATTCCGCAATTTCCCAACGAATTCGTCGTTCTAATTCATGCTGTTGTTCGGCACTTAGAAAGTCAATAATTTGATTTTCTTTTGTTACCAAAACCAAATTGCGCGTTTCCAGTAAAGTCGCTACAGCTACAACTTGAGGACGACTTTCTTTCGCACTAACCGCTACTTCTTGTAATTCCGTCGGTAAGTTCATTTTTTGCGGTTGCAACTCCACCGAAGTTGTTAACAAAGGTTCAACCGTTTGCAACACTTTTTTAATCGGAGTATCTGTGGTTGGTGGAGTCTTCACCCCATGAGTCTTTGGTTTTCCTTCCGGTAACTGCGAAGACTCGACGGTGTGTTTGAGGATGTATCCCGCAACTCGTCCCGTTTGCACCAACAAATAAATTGGGTAAAGAAGTATCTGCACTCCCCAAATTGCCGCAACCTTAGCGTGTCGCACCGTAGCCGTTACGCGGGTGTTAGTGCGTAAGTATTGGCGATTGAGGAAATTGAACAAACGGCTTTTATAAGGAGTTTCAGGAGGGGAAGACATAATCAGTTATCAGTTATCAGTTATCAGTCATCAGTTATCAGTCATCAGTTATCAGTTATCGCGTACCCGCATTTACCAGTTGTTAGTTATCAGTTTATCGTTCAATTACTCCAATCGATCTAGATTTTGCCAATTTCTCTCATTTCCCTAATCCTCAATCCCCAATCCCCAATCACCAGTCCCCACTGAAGCGAAATTGATTACAATCGAAACAGCCGATTTGTCAAGGTAAAAGTTTGCCCGTGAGAAGCACAACCCCTCGCAAAAGCCCCAGCCCGTATACCAGAATCACTGTCTTTGTGCTGTTAATTCTGTTTCTGGTACTACTTCCGGCAGGAACGATCGCACATTTACTTACCGAAGCTTGGTGGTTTGAGGCGGTTAACTACTCGGAAGTTTTCTGGAAAATTCTCAAAGCGCGATCGCTGGTTTGGCTCGGTACTTTTCTAGTTTACTCTATTTTTCTCTGGTTTAATTACGCTCTCGCGATGCGGATTACTCAAAATTCTGGTTTTCGTTTGTTAGAGGGAACAGAATTTGAGTTATATGCGAAAAATTTTCCTAACTTTATTGCGGCTTTTTTCATCTTTATTTTAGCTTTCACTGCCGCAGGTGCGAGTATCGATGGTTGGGAAACAATTCTCAAATTTATCCACGCTACTGATTTTAATACCACCGATCCAATTTACGAACGAGACATCGGTTTTTATGTTTTTCAGCTACCTTTTTACCAAGGTATCCAGAATTGGTTATTAATGCTATTTTTATCGGGATTTTTAGTTTCTGCTCCTATTTATTTGCTCAAAGGAAGTATCGATCCGGAAATAGGTAATTGGAAGTATATTATTTCTGGTAAACCCAAGACACATTTAAGCATCTTACTCGCCGCGATCGCTATTTTATTTGCAGTGGGTTTTTGGCTAGGACGCTACGATTTACTGTACACTAGCGGTGGTGTCGTTTATGGTGCAGGTTATACCGACACTCACGCGATTACTCATTATCTCTGGTTGATGATGTTTTTGGCGATCGCAGAAGCAATTTTATTACTCGTTTCTCTCCGACAAAAAAGCATCGCTTTACCAGGCTACGGTTTAGTAATCTATCTCCTGGCTTTAGTTTTCATTAGAGGTATCTACCCTAGTTTTCAACAACAGTTTATCGTCGAACCCAACGAATTATCCAAAGAAAAACCTTACCTCCAATATAACATTGCTTATACCAGACAAGCATACGACCTTGACAGTATCCAAACTAAACAATATCCTGCGAATCCTACTTTAACTCGCGAAGATTTAGACGAACACCAGGCAACTCTCCGCAACATTCGTCTTTGGGACTATCGACCTTTATTAAGTACCTATCGACAACTACAAGAAATTCGTCTTTACTATAAATTTAGCGACCTAGATATTGACCGCTACACCTTAAATGGCAATTACCGACAAGTAATGTTAGCACCGCGCGAACTTGACTACGATCGAGTACCAACTAGGGCACGTACTTGGGTTAACAAACATCTGAAGTATACTCATGGCTATGGGTTAGTTATGAGTCCGGTAAATAAAGTTACTCCCGAAGGCTTACCCGAACTATTTATTAAAAATATCCCTCCCGAATCTACAGTGAATTTGCAAGTTTCTCAGCCAAGAATTTATTACGGTGAAGAAACAGACAACTACATTTTTACTAATACAAGTACACCGGAATTTGATTATCCTTTAGGTGATGAAAATGCCTCTAATTTTTATGAAGGGATTGGTGGCGTACCAATGAATACTCTTTGGCGGAGGCTAGTCTACGCTTACGATTTGGGCAATCTAAAGGTATTAATTTCTAACTACTTCACCCCCGAATCTCACATTCATTATTATCGCAATATCGAAGAGAGAATTACTAAAATTGCGCCATTTTTACGCTTTGATAGTGACCCTTATATCACCTTAATCGACGGAAAATTAAAATGGTTAATCGATGCTTACACAGTTAGCGATCGCTATCCTTATTCAGAACCAGTTTCAGAAATTGAGAACGCACAAATTATCTTAGAAACTGATAACGAGAACCAACTTCAAAGCGGTGATTTTAACTACGTGCGTAATTCAGTTAAAGTAGTAGTTGATGCTTACGATGGGACAATCGAATTTTTAGCTATTGATGATGAAGATCCGGTTTTAGCTACTTACAAAAAAATATTTCCGCAACTCTTTCACTCCCCAGAAACAATTTCCGACGAACTTATAGATCATTTTCGCTATCCACTCAATCTTTATCAAATTCAAGCGCAAATGTATCTTTCCTATCACATGACCGACCCCGAAGTATTTTACAATCAAGAAGACCTTTGGCGCTTTCCAGAAGCAGTTTTCCAGGAAGAAGAAAGACTGATTGAACCTTATTACTTAATAATGCGTCTTCCCGAAGCCGGAGCAGGTGAAGAATTTGTCTTAATTATGCCCTTTACTCCTGTGAATAAAGATAACATGGTAGCATGGATGGCAGCGCGTTCCGATGGCGAAAATTATGGGACAGCTTTGTTATATGAATTCCCCAAACAAGAGTTAATTTATGGTCCCGGACAAATTGAAGCCAGAATTAACCAAAATCCGCAAATCTCCGAACAATTAACTCTCTGGAGTCAAGAAGGTTCAAATGTAATTCGCGGTGATTTATTAGTCATTCCCATTGAAGAATCTATCTTGTACGTGCAACCAATTTATTTACGTGCAACCGAAGGCGAATTACCTGAGTTAAAACGAGTCATTGTCGCTTATAATCAAGATATCGTTATGGAAACATCTTTAGACCGAGCTTTAGCGGCAATTTTCGGCAACGAACAAGCACAAAGAGAAGAATTACCAACAGATATAAGAGCAATTCCGACACCAGGAAATTTAACTGAAGCTGCATTACAAACATTCCGTCAAGCACAAGAAGCCGCACAAGCAGGAAATTGGACAGAATATGGACGTTTGAGTGATAAATTGGAAACAATTTTAGAGCAATTAAATCGAGAAGTAGAGTCTACACCAAGTCTCAGTCAATAATGCTTAAATTAGTTTGATTAACTAGGGCTTGCTGAACAAATGTCAAAGTCCTTACAGCATAGGTATTTGAGCCTTATTTGAGAAGCCAAGAGTGCAAGCACCATTATTCTTTGAAGATCGGATCTCACCCTATATTGCCCTATAGATGATACGCGATCGCGCCCTAATGCCTTGTAATACCAAAAACGACCCTTGCACTTTTTTCAAAGCAAATGAGTTGTCCGTAACGCTGCATACAAGTTCCCATAGAAGCACTTTTTAATAAGCCTCCCGTGAAAACCGTTCTTAATAATTGGCGACCGCGTTTGAGATTGGCTGGACTCGTGTCCTGAAAAGCTGTTTCTCCGAGTAAAAATTCAAAGAAGTTCCGAACTTCGATATTGGGTTTTTCTTCGTAATAGCGGACATTATCTGCGGTAAAAATTGCTTCGATCGCTTCGGGATGGCTGAAGAAAACAGTAGGTTCTTTAGCACTGCCTATCCGAAAGCAATCTCCGTACTGACGAGCGCGGCGATCGAGATAGTCATAGGCATTACTACCCATTTGCATAAGTTCAAATAATTTGGGAGTGTTGGGACCTTGAGGTAGTTTCATAATTGGATTCCAAATGATGATAAGAAATAATGAAGGATTTAAAAATGGCTTCGAGTTTATTCGTTAAGAAAGAACGCTTGTTGAAGTTTTTTTACCTTTTAAGTTGTAGAATTAATTCGCAAAACCAGATAGATAGAGCTACCCATAATACCGACATAGAAAAAGGGTATAAAATTTATATTTTATTGATTACATTCAATCGCAAACGCAGCAATTTGTTTACCCAAAATAGTCAAAATTTATGATGAATTTTATCATAATATTATGGAAATTTTGATAAACGATCGCCGATCTGTTGAGATAAAACTCGAACATGAGGAAGATTCATCATTGAGAAATGATTTCCCGGTATTTCTTGCACTTCCAATTCTCCTAAAACGTATTTATCCCAGCCAAATGTCCTAGAATTGGGCATTTTTTCGGGTTGCTCCTGTGCTTTTAAAAGCGTTACTTTTCCCGGATATTGCTGCAATTGATAAAGTAGCATTGCTCTTATATTAACCTTACTCAAATTAGCAATAAATTCTTGCCTTTCTGGAGAAACATTTTTTAGAGTTAGATCGGCGTTTGGATGCGCTTGACTCAGTAATTCGAGTTGCCGATCGCGATCGTTTGCCATAATATCAATTAAGCCAAGAAATTCAACTTTAAGGTTGTTTTGTTGCAGTTGTCGTGCCATCTCGAAAGCAACGATTCCTCCCATCGACCAACCGCATAAATAATAGGGGGCTTTGGGTTGAAGGGTTTGTATGGCTTTAATGTAAACTGCTGCCATTTCTTCAATGGTTGAAAGCCGGGTAGATTCACCATCAAACCCTCGAGATTGTAAGGCATATAAGGGACGTTCGGGATCGAAATATCGAGCCATTTCAATAAAAGAACTCCCGCTTCCCGTCGAAGAATGAATGCAAAAAAGAGGATTTTTAGAACCGCTTGGTTTAATGGCAATGGGAGGACTGAAATCGATATCCTGAGTGTTTACAGATGATTTGTCTAAGAAAGATGCGAGTTCGCCAATAGTTGGATGCTGAAAGATATATTGGGGTTTGAGTTCTAAATTGCATTCATTGGCACGAGCAACCACTTGGATATTAAGTAAAGAATCACCACCAATTTCAAAAAAGTTGTCTTTAATACCGATAGTTTCAACCTGTAAGATTTCCGACCACATTCGAGCGAGTAATTTCTCTGTTTGAGTTTGCGGTTCGATATATTTTTGAGAATTTCGATCGCTTTCTATATCTGGCTTTGGTAATTGTTTGCGATCGAGTTTTCCGTTGCTAGTGAGAGGAATAGTATCCAAACAAGTATAGGATGAAGGGAGCATATAAGCTGGGAGTTTTTGACTTAAATAATCACCCAGCGTATGAGGATTAAAGACTGTTGTAGATGGCGAATTGCGAGCGAGAAAAACATCGAAACCGATGCGATCGCGAATTGAATTGGGAGGATTAAAAAAGAGACTTTCGCTAAATCCTTGTCTCGACAGTAAAGTTTGCCATTGTTCTTTGGATAAGACAGGATGTACCGATCGCAGTTCAAAATCCTCAAAGCGTTCAAATCCCTGTTGCAGTCCCATGTTTAGATCGAACCAAGGATGAAATTGAGTCTTTTCAATCGCCAAAAGTAAGCCGTTGGGAGCGAGAAGCGATCGCGTCCAGTCTAGTGTTTCTTTGAGGTTGCGAGTATTGTGTAGAACGGTTGCAGCAACAACGAGATCGAACTCGTGTAAATTATAACCTTGTTGTTGTGGTGATTTTTCAATATCGAGAAGACAATAACGAATGAAAGAATATTCCCCAAATCTTTCCCTTGCTTTTTGTAAAAAGAAATGCGAAATATCGGTAAAATAATAGGTGGCGCGATCGCGAGGGAGTAACGGTAATAAATGTGCGGCGGTTGTTCCATATCCTGCACCAATTTCAAGTATGCGAATAGGCCGATCGCCGTCAAATGATTTAACAAAAGACTCGAGAATTTCGGCTGCGATCGCATTACAATCGGCGAAGATTTCTCCGTAAATCTTTAGGGTTGTATCGGAGACATACAATTCTGCTGAATGAATCTTTTCAACAAGAATATCGGCTAAGGCTTCATCGGGTTTGTTGGGGAGGAGATCGAGCCAAGTTTCAGAGATTGGGCAATTGCTAAGTGTTGGCGAAAAGAGGGATTTTGCTTGCTCCCATAATGGAGTAATATTGGTAAAGCGATTGCTTTCTTGTTTCAACAATCCAGCGTTAGCCAATTCTTGAAGAGCGCGAGATAACCACTTGCGATAGCGAGGAATAATTTGGCATCGATCGAGAATTTCTTCAATCGCGTAAGTTTCTCCAGGCGATCGATAAATGCCCAGTCGATCGAAAGCCAAACAAACCGAGAGAATATAGCGTTGATTCTGTCCTTCCCAGAGTTGTTCAAAAGTAGGGCGATTGAGATGCCAAGACCGTTCTCGCGATCGTTGTTTCCCCCCTTCCACAACAGTTTGCCAGAGTGCCATTTCTTCCTCTGTTTCGCTCAAATTTTCCTTTTTTTGAGGAATAATATAAGCAGCAAGGTGTTTGTTTTCTTGCGAGTCTCCAACAGCTAAAATAACGGCTTCTTTAACCGAGGAATGTTGAAGCAGTGCCGATTCAATTTCCCCTAATTCGATGCGATAGCCATTGATTTTTACTTGAAAATCTTCCCGTCCGAGAAACTCAATATTGCCATTGGGTAAATAGCGCCCAAAATCTCCCGTTTTATACAGTCGTTCTCCTGTTTTCGGATGTCGGATCAAGTTAGCCGCCGTTTTTTCCTCATTATGCCAATATTCCCGCGCTAATCCGATGCCCCCGATGTACAATTGTCCCGGTACCCAAACCGGACGGGGTTCGAGGGCTTCATCCAAGACATAAAAACGCTGGTTAGCTAAAGGACGACCGTAGGGAATGCTTTTCCAAGTCGGATCGACGTTTTCAATGGGATAGAAAATCGACCAAATTGAGGCTTCTGTTGCCCCTCCCAAACTAATGACCTGCCCTCCCGTCGCAGCGTGTATGCGATCGGGTAAAGTGAGGGGAATCCAATCGCCACTTAAAAGAATCAAACGCAACGACGATAGCTCCAAATCGGAACGAGATGCGGTATAGTCGAGAAGCATCTGCATGAGGGCGGGTACTGAGTTCCAGAGGGTGATCCGATGCTCTTGAATGAGTTCTGCCCAATGAGACGGATCTTTGCTGGTTTGAGGGGCGATCGCGACAATTGTTCCCCCCGCAGCCAAGGTTCCGAAAATATCGTAGACCGAGAGATCGAAACTAAGAGAAGAAACCGCTAACACTCGGTCTTCCGCCGTCACCCCAAAACGGCGATTGATATCGAGAATGGTATTGACTGCCCCGCGATGCTCGATCGCGACTCCTTTCGGCTTACCCGTCGAACCGGAAGTATAAATAACATAAGCGAGATTTGTTACCGTTTGTTGGGGATGTAACATCGAGCAGGATGGATCGGGAGCGATCGCATCAACCCAAAAGCGTTCGATATTTTCCGGCCAGTGAAGGGCGTTTTCCAACTTCGATTGAGTGAGAATCCCGCAAACCTTCGCTTCGGCTAAGAGATACGATCGCCGTTCGTCGGGCAGTTCGGGATCGATCGGGACATAAGCCGCCCCTGCGGTGAGAATGGCTAAAGTAGCGACGACTTGTTCCCATCCCCTTTCCATCACCACGGCAACTTTTCGATCGGGTTTTGCTCCTTTGTTTCGCAGTTGATGAGCGAGAGTAAGGACGCGATCGCGCAATTCGCCATAGGTGAGAACGCGATCGCCTGCAATAACTGCCGTCTGTTCCGGTTGGACGAGCGCTTGCTGGAAAAATGCGGTTTGGGTAGCTGGGTTTTCTCCTCGCACGTCCGCGACGGCGATGCGATAAGGAGGAACGCTCTCTAAAATACGCTGCTGTCCGTTCTCTTCAATAATCGCCCGCAACATATCGTGGCGATCGATGAGACGCTGCCATGCCCGTTCTAGCGCTTCTACTGCAATGTCTCGGGTTTCGATTTCCCAGTAGATGTGGGCAGAAATCCCCCCTAATTCTAATCCCTCCTGACGACCCAACCAGTAGGCTTGCTGAATGTCCGTTAGGGGAAAAGGTTGATCGCGCGACTTGGGTTGGGGAACAATGGTATCGAGGGCAATTTGACGGCGTAAAAAATCCAGAATTTCCGTCTTGCGTTCCTTGAGTTGGTTTGGTATAGCAACCGCCCTGGCGGTTGCTATACCAAACCAACTCCATTTCCCCCGACGGTTCCTCCGGCTTTGGCATCAAAGGCGCGACAATAGCCATCGGAGGATAATGCACCCCCTTCTTGATAGAGATAGCCTCGTTCTTGGGGAACGGTAATGGAAACCCCTCCTGCGAGAGCCAGATCGCATTGATAGTCTAAAAGATTTTGACAGGCTAAATGAACGGCCACTAAAGAAGTCGAACAAGCACTTTGTACCGTCAGGCTCGGACCAGTTAAATTCAATTTATAAGAAATTTTTGTCGCTAAATAATCTTTATCATTGGCAACAGACATCTCAAAATAATTTTGAGTATTTAAAGGCTTGCGATCGGCTAAATTAAACAGTAGATAAGTATTGAGATCGGCTCCGGCAAAAACCCCGATCGCCCCGTCAAAGCGATCGGGAACGACATTGGCAGTTTCGAGGGCTTCCCAAGCACATTCGAGGAGGACGCGGTGCTGGGGGTCGGTAATTTCTGCCTCTCTGGGGGTGAAGTTGAAAAAATGCGCGTCAAACCATTCAATATCCTCGAGCATATAGCTTGCCGGAACGTAGTCTCGATTTTCAAGGAGATCGGGTGCGATGCGATCGCTGAGTTCGGCCCGAGAAAATTCCGTTCTTCCTGCGACTCCATCCCGAAGATTTTGCCAAAATTCTTCGAGATTTTTGGCTTTTGGAAAGCGTCCAGCTAAACCGACGATGGCAATTGAATTGAGATTTTCTTCCATGATTAATA
>NZ_JAAHBQ010000109.1 GCF_020144665.1 Oscillatoria salina IIICB1
ATGAAGAGAATGCAATCAGGCTTAAGGCGATCGGATCGATCGCTATTCAGGTAGAGAGAGCGTAAAATTGGGAAAAGAAGAGTAATTAATAACAGCCGCAGGTCAGATGAGGAAAAATTTAGCATTGCTGGTGAGTGGTTTAGCTGCATTGAGCGCACCAGCCTTAGCCTTAGATACTTCTGTTGGACAAGGAGGGATTAATGCTCGTCGGTTGCACGAAGCTCCTTATAATTTAACTGGTCGTAAGATCGCGATCGGTCAGGTAGAGATTGGTAGACCGGGATTGTTTGGTTTGGATAAGGTAGTTTCCTGGAATCCAGCACTAAGTTTGGCGGGGGTATTTCACCGCGATTCGCCCGCAGAGTCAAATAAGTTTGTTGATACTCACGCGGGAATGGTAGCGGCGGTGATGGTAAGTGGAGATAAGGATTTACGGGGGGTTGCACCGGATGCGAGGTTGTACGCGAGTGCGGTAGGAAGTTTGAGAAGAGGCGGACAACCGGAAGAGTGTCTTTCTAGTCAGCACGTTGCTTTGCAAAATAATGATGATGTGCGGGCGATTAATTATAGTTTCGGGGAGTCTCTGCGACGCGATCCCCGACCAGAGGCTATTTTAGATGGTAATGCTTTGCTGACTAGATGTGTTGATTGGTCGGCGCGAGTTCACGATGTTCTCTATGTGATTGCGGGGAATCAAGGTAGTGGGGGTATTCCGATTCCTACAGATTTGTATAACGGGATTACTACTGCTTATACTACTGAGCGAGATGGTGTTTTTACGAAGATAGATTTTGCTAATTTAAGCGATTTGCCGGAAGGAATTGGCAGAAGTTTGATTGAACGGGAAATTAATATTGGACCGAGACGGGCGATTAGTTTGGTTGCTCCGGGTAGTAATATTACGGTGTTTGATTTGGATGGTAAGCTGGTTAAGGTTTCGGGGACGAGTTTTGCGGCGCCGCATATTACGGCATCGGTAGCTTTGTTACAAGAATTTGGCGATCGCCAATTAAAACAAAATGCGAGTAATTGGAGTGTTAATTCTCGTCGCCATGAGGTGATGAAGGCGGTTTTACTCAATTCTGCTGAGAAAGTTCAAGATCCTGGCGATGGTTCGCTTTTAGGTATGAATCGTACGATCCGGACTAAAGATAATCGTACTTGGTTTGAGGGCGATGCGGCTCAAGATCCGAAAATTCCTCTAGATATTCAAATGGGAACTGGTCATGTGAATGTCTTTCGCGCTTATCAACAGTTTAGCGGCGGTCAGTGGAGTCCGGAAAGCTCTGCACCTGCTCTGGGTTGGGATTATCGTACCGTAGAAGCTGATTCATCTCAAGATTACGAGTTAGAACAACCTTTGCAAAAAGGAAGTTATGCGGCGGTAACATTGGCTTGGGATCGCTTGGTGGAACTAAACGACGAAAATAATAACGATCGCTACGATCTTGGCGAAGATTTCCGCGATCGGGGTTTAAATAATCTCGATGTTTATCTGATGTCTATTGACAGTAACGATCCTCGCCGCAGTGTTTGCGCTTCTGTCAGTGAAGCTGATAGTGTCGAACATATCTTTTGTCAAGTTCCTGAAACTGGACGTTACAAAATTCGCGTTCAATATCGATCTCAGGCGAACGAGAAAACTCAAGCTTATGGTTTGGCTTGGTGGACTCAGCCAGCACAATAATTGATTTTTGTCAAGGTTTTATCTCCTTCTCTCACTTTCCCAATTTAAGGGGTAATGAATGTAATAGTTTCTCCAGAAACAGAAAAGGGTTGAACTCGATTTTCTTAATTGTTGAAAGTTTTTATTGGAAAGGGGGATAAAGTTTACTTAATTTAACCCCCTTTCAGCAAGTAGGTACTTTTTTTAGTACCAATAAGATTTGACTTTTGCTTGATTAAAGAAAACGAAGAAGTCCATCAGGAACAGGAATGCGATCGCGGATTTCATTAGTCAACGCATTAACTGATTCAAAATTGTAAACCTCTGGATAGCAAGATCTGTAATCTAAAGAACCTTCTCTTCCTACAATTGTAAGAATTGCCTCAGTCGAAACACGAATGTTTGCCCCTTTTACGCGAACAGTAAAACCACTTTTGTAAGTTTTACCAAAAAAAATGGGTTTAAAGCCTCGCTGTTCTACGGCGACTTTGATTGAAAAGAAACTAGAAAGTTAGTACAATAGTTGATAGCGAGTAAAACTAAAATCTACGTGATTCTTCGCTCTAGTAGGTCGAAAACCCGGTAAGTAAGAAACAACGGTTAGATTGGCTCTAACGGCAGTATGACTAAACCACTGCAAGCTTTCTTCAGAGCGAGGAGCGTACTAAACTAGCTGAGTGATGGATGTTTGAAAGCATAAAACTCAAAAAAGTAAGCGCAATATATGCGGCTATATGTCAACATATTGAGCGTCTAGAGGCAACTTGACTGTGCCTGCAAGAGGAAAGAGAACTACTTGTGAATCCCCTCCCTTTAGCAACGCGGAGGGAGGGGAGTAGTCAAATCCATATCCATCACCTAAAGGACTTTGGGCGCGAAATTTGACAGTTCCACCACAAGCATCCTCCGACGAAACTGGTGTCGTTGTCTTAGTAGTGAGTGTAGGAGAAACAATCTCAACAGAGGTAGCAGAACAAGTGGGATCTTCAAAAGTTACTTCAATAATAGATTCTTGGTTAACTTCTACTTGATTAGGATTTGCTGTAACCGAAAGAGACGGTTGTTGTGGAGTTTGTTGAGGTCGTTCGGCTGTTTCCGAGCAACTTTCTTCGCTTTCATAATAGCCAGAAGAACCACTTAACATAGAAGAACCACTTAACATAGAAGATAACCAAGTTTGAGCTTTTTCTAAAGCCATTTGAGCGTCTTGTGCGTATTCTTCGGAACTGGGTTTACCGAGATAATTACCGATATAGTGAGACTCTTTAGCCTGCTTCAATCTTTTAGAAAAATCTAAAACGAATGGACACTGATTTCTTAAGCACGAAAGATTACTTGCAAGACGAGTTGTACTCAATCGAGGAATAAAAAATGTAATCAACTTATTACCTGCAAAAGAAATCTGTTTAGCAAGTGTGGCACCCTATAACAAAAAAAATCTAGTTCTGAAATGATGGAAATTAAGCAATACCTAAACTTACAAATAGTTTAAGTATTAGAAAATCGCTCTATCTTAATCTGTTTAAAGTCCAAGGTAAATTTAATTGACCGCAGTTGTAAGTTCCAGTAATTGAATTTCCATCGCTACTTACAGTTCCGGTGAAAATATTGAAGTCTCCTTGAAGAGTTACTTGATTACCTTCTAAACTACCTTCACTAATAAGCATCGGACTATAAAGTGACCCCTTGGTATCAGCTTCTAGATAATTACCATTTTGTGTAATTGAAACATTTGAGCTAATCTTATTTGAACTTGCAGCACAGCTAGTAGCAATACCATCAATACCGGAAGCTAAAATATTAGGTTCGGTTAATTCCCACAGCCACTCACCATTAAGGTTAAAAGTAATTGGTTGTTCGGAAATAGTAGGATTATTTTCCTGACCATCGTTGCTAAAGATATCAACTTGAGCAACTTCACAATCATTTGAATAATTAGCTATAGCTGTATCTTTCGTAAAAGAGCAAGCTGATGAATCAATCCCTAAAACTTCGTTTAGAGAAACGGCAATTATTCTTTGAAAAATTGCCGAACTAGAAGTAAAAGCAAGAAAACTCAGAAGCGCGATCGCCCAAAACTTAATTTTACGCATGAATGACCTCAAAAATAGATGGGAAAGAGATTACAAAACTAGACTTGTTACCTACCACAAATAATCAGAATTAGATCCAGGAGATGAATTATTAGGTGGAACGGTATAATTAGAATCTGACTGTCGATCGCTAGGGTTTTCATAGACTGTCGAACATTCAGGAGCGGTTCTCACAACTTCTAAGGTTCCATTCTCAGTCTCTCGATACAAAAAAGGAACTACACATTGTCCCTCTCCGTTGACTAAATAAACAAAAGGAATCCCGTAGTAATAGTGACTGGAATCATCTTTCAACCAGTATTGACGACCGCAAGCTGAAAAATTAGGTTCTTCTTGACCTCGGCGAAAGTCAAACCAAACCCGGTATGGTGAACGATCATAACTATCGGTTCGGATGGTTGGTTCGCTAACAAAATTAGAACCACACAGATTATTAGCCGCCGTAGTTGTGGGTGGTGAAGATGGTCGATTTTGAGAAGGTTGTTCAATTCTTTGTTGAGGAACAGAATTGCGATTACTACTTGTGTTCGTTTCTGGATAAGCTGTCAAAACTACGAGAAAATATTGCATTTTTTGACCATTACGCCTGCATAAATAGCCAATTCCTACTTCCGAATGTTCTTTATAGAAGTCGTTGAGAGCAAGTAAGTGAATCCGATGACCAGGAGGAAAGACATTCTCATCTACAATTAAAGTGGCGATCGCGTCTCTACCGGAACTAGATACATTGCGAGCATTACCAATTACCCAGAATGTCCAGAGAGATTCAATAAAATTATTAGCAGGATCGTCCAAAAAAAACGATGGTAAAGGATAGCCAGCTTGAGCCACTTTTTGATTCGGTCCAATTCCATCAGGATCGACATGATCGAAATAATTTCTAGTTGCCATGTCTAAAACTCTTTCTCTCGCAACCTGCCTCAATATAGGATTCATAGTTAATGGAGGTTGAGGAATAGCATTACTTATATTTATTCCTAATTCTTGTCCTATCTTTTGGGGATTTTGACGAGCATAATTGAGATAGGCTAAAGCTCTTTCTTCTTCTTGTTCTGCGTTACAGTTATTTCGTTGAGCCACAGTTAAAGGCGAAGAATACTGAATCTCTTGAACACTAGATTGAGCCTCCAATGGAAGTAAATTCAGTAAGCCAAATGTTACAGAAATTGATGCCAGTATTCTTCGTTTAAAATTCATGGTTTTCCTCTCACAATAATCTTCAAACTTAGGTGCGAGTCGCAGTTGAACTTATTTTTAGAACGGAAGGATTCTGTCAATACCTCTTTCGATACCTCTTTCTACTCCTCGTTCTAGCGATCGCTGAAAAACATCTTCAATATTCAGTCTGTCTCGCTGGTCGGGTTGGGCAGGAGGTGTATAATTGACAATCAATTGTTGTGGTGGAGAATTCTCTACCTGCCAGCTTAAAAATAGCCCTTGACTAGAAGCAGATTGCAAGAAAGTATTAATGGGAATTCCTAAATTCAACCCCGACTTAATCAAATCGGCAACAGCTTCAATTCCTGGTGTATCTGAGGAAACAGACTGCTGTACTCGCGCACGGGTTTCAGCATCCCCTAAGCCATGAACGCCAATAATTCGCCCATCAGAATCAAATACTGGACCCCCGCTCATTCCTCGTCGAGTTACAGAGTCATAAACCAACGCATAACCATCCTGACGCGGTGTTTCTAAAACACTGGAAAGAACACCTCCGGTAAACTGACGAGTAATTTCGTTAATTGACTGACTTGGTGCGGGCCACCCAGAAACAAAAACTGACTGTCCTTGTTGTACTGTACTGGTATTAGCTAATTTCGCAACCTGATAGTTTTTATCGCTAGTAAAAGATACAACTGCTAAATCTATTCCCGGCAAACGTTTCACCTGGCTATAATCAAGTTCGTGAACTTGCTTATCTGCTGTGACAATATGATACTTATTTTGACCGCCAACAACATGATTCGCCGTCAAAACATAATAAGTATTACCTTCCTTCGCAATAATCGCACCAGAGCCGTGTCCTTGACCTTCTGCGACCCGAATTAATACTGTTACTTCACGAGCAATATTATTGACTTCTACTCCAGTCAAAGCCAATACAGATTGAGGTTGAATTGTCACAATTGCAGTAACGATCGCTGTTCCCGTTATAGCTGCTAAATGTTCAGAAAATTTCATATTTTTACCTCATTTTTTAATTAATTACTAACAAAAATTAATCAACTAAGTTAGTATTTACTGCGGAATTTGGTTGCTCTAAAATTGATTGTCCCAACCGTTGTGTCACTCTTTCTACTGGTATTCCCCAACTCAAAGGAATCATTTGTTCTCGCAACTGAGATGAGGGTTGAGAACCATCAAAAAATACATAAGGATCTCCCCAAAGAGGATAAGCGTGCATTCCATTAATACCAATTACTTCACCTTGAACATTCAATAATGCACCACCGCTCATTCCCTTGCGAATATCATTCGTATAGCCGATTTGATATCCTTCTTTCAAAGCTTGTTCTAACAGTAAGAAAACTTCTCCTTTCATCACCATAAAACCTTTATTTCCAACGAAAAAAGGAGTCAGAGAAGGTAAATCTCCTTGAATAGGAAATCCTGTAGCTAATACTTCATCACCTACTGCAATACTTGAAGCATTTCCTAATACCGCAACTGGATAATTGGCGTTACTGCGAAACTGTAACAAAGCTAAATCGTAACCCGCAAATCTCTGATTTTCAGCTACCACAGCCGAGTAAATTCGACCGTCTGGAGTCTGTAAGGAATAAGAATCGGCTGGGGTCAAAACATGGCGATTTGTAACAATTGTATAAACTTGTCCTTGTCGCTGAATCAAAATTCCTGAACCCCAGCTTCTTCCTGACAAAACTTTTACGGTAATCTTTTGGGCAATTTCAATTAGTTTTTCTTCTGGTAATTGCGTGTTTTCTTCGTTAATTATGATTTCTGGTATTGAACGATTTTCCGATTGTGCTTGGCTGGAAATCTGCCAAGATAAAGTACCACAAATAACTAAGAGAAATTGCCAGTAAACTTTGTTTACCAAATCGTACCACCTGGTTGTGTAGTAGGAGTATTATTATTATTCGGAGTAGGAGTTAAGTTTGGCTGAGTTGGGGTATTTCCTGCTTCGGCTGTAGCTGAATTCAAGTATTGATTCACATCAACAAAAACTCGACCATTTTGATTAGAAATATGTCCGCTTCCACCAGTGGTACTTTCATAAAGCGGACCACCTGCACCTGTACGAACTTCAAATAATTGTTGTAAAGTTCGACTGGCATTTTGTCCGCGTTTTAAGGTAAAAAGTAATCCCGTACAACCACCACCGTTGGTGCTGGTAACGCAAACCACAGGTTGACCATTCATAATTCCAGTGGTTAGATAACTGAGAGTACCATTGTTGTAATAAGTTTGGAAGCGAGAGGAAACTTCTTCACATCTTTTTTGGGGATTATAACCAGCACCAGTAAAATGGTGAGAAACCCAATGAACTACGGGAATATTTCCCCGTGGTGTACTTGCAATTGTTGTGGGTTTGCCGTTACTTGTTCCACAATAAAAGGTGATTCCTTGGGCTTGACTTGGTTGACTAAATAAAGTACCTGTAATTAATGTTGTGGAAATAAAAACAACATTAGTGAAAAGAGAACGAAGGAAAAGTGAGTGAGTTTTCATTGGTTTATTTTTGCGAGTATTTATAATTGAACTGAAGACTAAAGAATGCTTAATCAATTCCGAGTTTTGTCTGAGTAGTTGTCATGAAAAATCTCCCTACAGTTAGATTTGAATAACTCTGAAGTGAGACAAGGTAGTAAAAAATACTCAGTTGCTTTACACTACGAGTAAGAAAAATTATCGGCTTGTTTCCTGATTAGGTCTAAGATAATCTATTGAACTAAAAGGAGAAAGGTCAAATTGGGTTCTTTTTGGATGTTATAATTTAGGGAATTTGAACCGAATTTGAACTTGACAATTTCGGAAAATGCCTAAACCTCCGAAAATCCAACCATCTGCACGAGGAAAACAGTTAATTAGAGAAGCTGCCAAAAAAGTGATGTTGCGAGAAAATTGTAATTGGCAGGAGGTCATTAGCTGGCTTAGTTATCAAACAGGTTTTTCTTTATCAACGATTAAACGATTTCTGGGTACGAGGGAAGAAAAAGCTGGTCCAAGAAGCACAAATAGAGGCTGTAGTCAAGAGAAATTTGTTGAGTTATGTGAAATATTAAACTTAAATTGGCGAAAAGTTGCGGAATTACCGACACCAATTTCCCAGGAAAATCAAGCTAGCGAGATTAATTCGGTTAATAATCAAGATTGGGGGGAAGCGCCGGATGTTCCGCTTTTCTGGGGACGAGATGCGGAATTGATGACACTTAAGGAATGGATTGTCGGCGATCGCGCTCGTCTTGTGGCAATCTTAGGAATGGGTGGTATTGGGAAAACCCATCTCTCTCTGAAATTTAGCGGCAGAATGGAATCTCTTCCGGTAAAATTTGGTCGGGGTGGTATCGGGAAAACAGAACTTTCGCTGAAATTAGCACGAGAAATCCAACAAGAATTTGATAAGATTATTTGGCGATCGCTAATCACTCCCCAATCAGCTACAACTTTAATCGCAGATATCCTCAAATTTCTCTCTCATAACCAAGAAACCGAACTTCCCCACACTCCCGAAAACCTCACTCAGCAACTCTCCCAACTAATCGACTACCTACGCAAATATCGCTGTTTGCTAATCTTAGATAACTTAGAAACAATTATTCAACCAAATTGCGAAATTAGCAAATATGAACCAAGATACGAAAGCTACAGTCAAATATTTACAAAAATTGCCCAAACACCCCATCAAAGTTGCTTACTTTTAACCAGCCGCGAACGACCCCCAGAATTAGAATTAAATCAAACAAATTCATCACCAATTCGCGCATTAGAATTAAACGGACTTGAAGAAGAAAACGCGCAAAAACTCTTCCAACATTTCGATAACTTTACCGTAGAAAACGAGCAAGATTGGACAAAACTCAACAATCTTTATAATGGTAATCCCCTAGCCTTAAAAATAGTCGCCCATCATATTAAAGAAGTTTTTTTCGGGAATATTTCCCAATTTTTACAACACGGTTGCTCAGTTTTTGGTAGTCTTAATAACTTATTATCCTGGCATTTTGACCGACTTTCAGAACGAGAACAAGAAATTATGTACTGGCTCGCAATTAATCGCGAACCTACTTCAATTATAACTCTAAAAGACGATTTAGTTTCCGCAGTTTCGCAAAAAAAATTACCAGAAACTCTACAATCTTTACTACATAAACTACCCATCGAAAAAAGCCAAGATCGAAACAGTTTTACCCTGCAACCCGTCTTAATGGAATATACTACCGAGAGACTAATTAATTTAGTTTGTCAAGAAATTCAAACCGAAAAATTACAAATCTTGAAAAACTATGCCTTACTCAAAGCCCAAAACAAATACTATCTCAGAATTAGTCAAATTAGAACTATTCTTGAACCTATTAAAGATAGATTACTGACTATTTATAAATCTCCTTTTTTTCTCCAAGAAAGACTAAAAGCCCTTCTCCAAATTCAGCGAGAGAAATATCCTTTACAACCCGGATATGTTGGAGGAAATTTGCTTAACTTACTTAGTCAATTAACTGACGACTTTCAATCAGAAAACTTCTCCAATTTAACCATTTGTCAAGCTTACTTAGTTGGAAAAAATCTTCAAAACACTAACTTTTCTAACTCCAACTTATATAAATCAGTTTTCACCCAATCTTTTGGTGGAATTTGGTCGTTAGCATTTAGTCCCGATGGTACTATTTTAGCAGTAGGTGATTCCAATGGTCAAGTTCGTCTTTTGAGAGTAGAAGATGGACAATCAATTGCGATTTTTAATGAACGACATACTTGGTGGACTGTATCGCTAGCATTCAGTCCAGATGGACAAAAGCTAGTAAGTAGTAGCTTAGATAAAACTATCAAAATTTGGTCAGTTAATACAGGTCAATGTTTAAAAACAATCAGAGGACATACAGCTTGGGTTTGGTCAGTTATATTTAGTCCCGATAGTGAATTTATTGCGAGTGGTAGTGACGATACTACAATTAAACTTTGGTCGGCTTACACAGGTGAAGAAATCAGAACTTTAGTTGGACATTCGAGTAAGGTTTTATCAGTTACATTTAGTCCCAATTCTCAAATCCTTGCTAGCGGTAGCGCTGATGAGACAATTAAGCTTTGGAATTTGGAAACTGGAGAATGTCTCAAGACTTTAACTGGACATCAGGATGTTATTTGGACTGTTGCATTTAGCCCCGATGGTCAAATAATTGCTAGTTGTGGTTGTGAAAAAAATATTCGACTTTGGGATATAAAAACTGGCGATTGTATCAAGGTTTTGCGAGGACATAATAAAGAAATAAAGATGTTAGCATTTAGTTCCGATGGTCAAACAATTGCGAGTGGTTGTTTTGAACCAATTGTGAGATTTTGGAATGTCGAAACGGGAAAATGTCAAGCTAGTTTAAGAGGACATAAAAGCGGAATTCGAGCAGTTGCTTTTAGTCCGGATAATCGCACTGTTGCTACTGGGGATAATGACCAAATTGTCAAGTTATGGTCGGTGGAAAAGAATGAATGTTTTAAGACTTTTCAAGGATATAATAATTGGATTTATTCGATTGCTTTGAGTCCTGACGATAAAATAATTGCGAGTAGTCATTTAGACCACAAAATTCGCTTATGGAATGCTCAAACTGGTAAGTGTTTGCAAACTTTAACTGGACATACTGCTTGGATTTGGTCAGTGGTTTTTAGCCCCTTTTTAAATAGGTTAAATTTGTTAGCTAGTGGTGGTGATGATGAGACAATTAGATTATGGAATTTAACTACTGGTGAAAGTTCAGTTTTGCGTTCTCAGCAAGAAGCGTATCAAGGAGCAATTTGTAGTGTTGATTTTAGTCCGTATGGTCAGTTTTTGGCTAGTGGTGGACAGAATAATGTTGTTAAATTATGGTCAGTTAAAACTGGAGAATTTTTGAGAAGTTTTGTTGGACACCAAGGCTGGGTTTGGTCGGTTGCTTTTAGTAATTTTGCTGAGGGTGAGGAGGGAGTTTTAGCTAGTGGTAGTGATGATTGTACAATTAAGCTTTGGTCAATTAGAACTGGGGAATGTTTCAAGACTTTAACTGGACATACGAATAAAGTTAGGTCGATTTTTTTTAGTGATGATGGGCAATTTTTAGTTAGTGGTAGCGAAGATAATAGTTTAAAAGTTTGGGATATTTTGACTGGAGAATGTCAGCAAACTTTTTGGGGACATTCAGGGGTAATTTGGTCGGTAAAATTAAGTTGTTGTGGTCAATTTATTGTTAGCGGTAGTAATGACCAAACGATTAAGATTTGGTCACTGAAAACTGGTGAGTGTATTCGTACTTTACAGGAACATACAGACCAAGTTGTTTCGGTAGCTTTAAGTAGTGATGCGGAAATGATCGTTAGTGGGAGTTTAGATGGTACGATTAAGCAGTGGGATACTCGAATTGGTAATTGTTGGCAAACTTTGAGTGTTCCTCTTCCTTATGAGGGGATGAAGATTGGGGGTGTAAAAGGTTTAACTGGGGGTCAATTTGAGACGCTTAAGGCTTTAGGTGCTGTGGAATAAATAACTTGTAAGATGCGATCGCGATCGTGAAACTAGAATTTGAACGCTTGCGTCAAGCTTACCGTAATCTTCAACTTGAATTTGAACAGTTTCAGCAAAAATGACCGAAAATCTTGGGTTTCAAGCCCCGTCCTTTAGG
>NZ_JAAHBQ010000110.1 GCF_020144665.1 Oscillatoria salina IIICB1
AAGTTACCCAAATTTAGTGGTTGCCCCCAATTATTCGGCTAAAAGTAAAATGGTATAAACAATTGCTCCCAAGAAAAATGCCCAAAAATTGCTTTGGCGTTCTTCTGGGAGTTCTTCTTTGATCGCATTTAAAACTACTCCACCTGCTACAAAAGCAAATAACACGGCGATCGCGGCTTCAGAAATTTTCGTGACACTACCAATTGTCCAGCCTAGTACAACTCCCCCTGCTAACAACCAGCGCCCAATGTGTTTATACTGACTTTTGTGGTGTTCGCGCAAGCCATAGTCATTAACTAAAAAGTGTAAAGCCATTGCTAGAGAAAAAATCAACAAACTCCACGATCCTTGTTCTTCGCGGTGAACGAGTAAATAACCGAT
This sequence comes from Oscillatoria salina IIICB1, assembly GCF_020144665.1. NCBI lineage: Bacteria > Bacillati > Cyanobacteriota > Cyanophyceae > Oscillatoriales > Oscillatoriaceae > Oscillatoria > Oscillatoria salina. The sequence continues at coordinate 382 of NZ_JAAHBQ010000110.1, forward strand.
TAAGCCATTATAAAGAGTAAAAGAACCGATATGCACCCAAAAAATACCTGGATCTGTAGTATCTCCTTCCCCAGTTGCTTGATTTTGTTTCCGGGATGAATGGGCTAACTTTTCCAAGCCATAGAAAATAACTAATCCCAGAAGTGAAACTAAATAAACATGGTGTTCTAAAAAGTCTAGGGCTAACAAAGGTACTTCTTCAAAAGTTTTTTGTCCTTCACTTAATTCTGGTAGTACATGAACAAAAATATATGCTACTGAAGCACCACCTGCTACTGATAACCAGCGACTGCGGGGAATTACTTCTAAAAAACGTAGTTTGCCCGCAAATAAATGCACTAATGCTAATCCTGCTACTGCGAGGAAAGTTAAAATCGGAAAGAATAAGTTGTGAGAAGATTCAGTAATTGCTAGGAAACTCATAAATTAAAGAGATAATCTTCATAATTAGCTTTTCTTTTCCTAGGATATGCTGACTTCTCTCATTAGAGAGATGTAATGGTTATTCTTTGTATTTCACGATCGAGATTGAATGAGTCGATCGCGCCAAGAAGTTGACTGCTCCCCTCCCTCCGCGTTGCTAAAGGGATGGGAGCAGTCAATGATGGTAAATCAGGATCTTCTCAACAAGTTGCTGAGTTAGTCTTATTTCTCGCTTGTGATGCTTCTAGTTTAATTACTGGCTGATTGGCTGACTTATTTACCTAAGACAAAATTAACCAACTTTCCTGGGACAACAATCACTTTTTTCACTTCCTTACCTTCAAGGTAACGTTGGGCTACTTCGGAAGCACGAGCATAATCTTCTAAAGCTTTTTTATCTTTAGTCGCAGGTACTTGTATTGTGCCGCGAGTTTTGCCCATAATTTGAATTACTAAAGTAATTTCATCTACCTCTAAAGCTTGAGGATCGAATTTAGCCCAATTTTGCCAATGAACTGACTCGCTATAACCTAAATTGTGCCACATTTCCTCGGCAATGTGAGGCGCAAAAGGAGCCATTAATTTAACTAAAGTTTCGATTCCTTCTCGATACACAGGCGAGTCTTGACACTTAGCATCGCTGAGTGCATTACTTAGCTTCATCAACTCGGAAATAGCAGTATTAAACTGATATTCTTCGTCTAAATCTTCAGAAATTTCCTTAATCGCTAAATGCACGGCGCGACGTAAATCTTTTTCTGCTTTAGTTAATTGTTGATGGTTGATTTTTCCTGATTTTGCTGCTTGGCTAACGTCAAATTCACTTACTAAACGCCAAACTCGATTTAAAAAGCGAAATTGTCCTTCAACATCAGCCGCATCCCATTCTAAATCTTTTTCTGGAGGTGCTTTAAACAAGATAAATAATCTGGCGGTATCCGCGCCATATTTCGCGATAACTTGCTGGGGATCGACTCCATTGTATTTTGACTTGGACATCTTCTCATAGAAGACGGATAAACTTTCTCCAGTTTCGGGATCTTGGGGATCTTCGGGATTAACTTCGCTCGAAGGAATATACTTACCCGTAACCGGATTTTTGTAAGTAATCCCCTGCACCATACCTTGAGTTAACAAGCGTTGGAAAGGTTCATCGCAAGCGACTAAGCCGCGATCGCGTAAAAATTTCGTAAAAAATCGCGAATACAATAAGTGTAGAATCGCGTGTTCAATTCCACCGACATACTGATCTACGGGCATCCAATCGTTAACTTTCGCGCGATCGAATACTTCTCGATCGTTATTAGCATCGGTATAACGCAAGAAATACCACGACGAATCGATAAAAGTATCCATCGTATCCGTTTCTCGTTTCGCAGCTTCGCCACAACTCGGACAACTCACATCGATCCACTCAGACAACTTCGCCAAAGGAGACGCACCACGTCCGGAAAACTCGACATTTTCCGGTAACTTTACAGGTAAATCTGCTTCCGGTACTGGTACTGTACCGCATTTCGGACAGTGAATAATCGGAATCGGCGCGCCCCAATAGCGTTGGCGGGAAATCAACCAATCTCTAAGGCGATATTGAACTTTTCCTCTACCAAAACCTTTTTGTTCGGCATATTTAACGATTTCTTCCTTCGCCTGATTTGATTCCATGCCGTTAAATAAGTCTGAATTAACGACAATACCCGGATCTGTATACGCCTCATCTAACAAGTTTTTCACTTGTTTCGAGTTATCAGCATCGTCAGGCACGATAACTACTTTAATCGGCAAATCGTTTTCCTGAGCAAATTTCAAGTCCCGCGTATCATGGGCGGGAACGCCCATAACTGCGCCTGTACCGTATTCGTAGAGGACGTAATCAGCAATCAAAATGGGAATTTCTTCTCCGTTGAAGGGGTTAATTGCTTTACCGCCTGTAGGAATGCCTCGCTTGGGTTTATCTTCCGCAGTACGTTCTAATTCGCTTTCTTCGCCAACTTCTTTGACAAACGCCTCAACTGCGGTTTTTCTCTCCGGCGCGGTCACTTTTGCTGTCAGTGGGTGTTCTGGGGCGAGAACCACGTAACTAACGCCATAAACGGTATCGGGACGAGTGGTAAACACGCCGATCTTCTCATCCATCCCGACAATGGGAAATTCTAAATAAGCGCCAACAGATTTACCAATCCAATTGGCTTGCATTAACTTGACTCGTTCGGGCCACCCTGCTAATTTATCGAGGTCGTTAAGTAATTGTTCGGCGTAGTCGGTAATTTTCAAGAACCACTGACGCAATAGTTTGCGTTCTACTTTAGCACCAGAACGCCACGATCGCCCTTCGTTGTCTACTTGTTCGTTGGCGAGAACTGTTTGGTCGATGGGGTCCCAGTTAACTGCTGATTCTCTTTGATAAGCTAGTCCAGCTTGGAAAAATTGCAAAAATAGCCACTGTGTCCATTTGTAATAGTCGGGCGCACAAGTGGTAACTTCGCGTTCCCAGTCTAGGGAAATGCCCAGTTGTTGTAGTTGTTGCTTCATCTGGGCGATGTTTTGATATGTCCATTTCGCTGGGTGAATTTTTCGGTCAATGGCGGCATTTTCCGCAGGTAGACCAAAAGCATCCCAGCCCATCGGATTAAGAACGCGATAGCCTTGCATTCGTTTCAGGCGCGCGATCGCATCGGTAATTGTATATACGCGCACGTGACCCATGTGCAAGTTACCCGATGGATAGGGGAACATCGACAAGGCATAAAATTTCGGTTTGTCAGTGTTTTCGGGGGTTTTGTCCGCTCCCTCGGCTGTCCACTGTTGTTGCCACTTTTTCTCGATTTTGGCTGGGTTATATCGGGACTCCACGCAAGTCTCTCCTGGAAGTCGTACTTCACTCTATATTTTAATATTGCGATGGCGATCGCTTTTTGTATTATTATTGTAATATAATTTCTTCAAGGGAAATCAATTTGGCGATTTTTCCACTAAATCGGTAGCGAATTTAGCTAAATTTTCCTGTCGCCACTTAGCATCTGTTTGGCGATCGGTCTGTAATTCTAAAATCCTGATTCCCTTTTCTGGTAAAGGATTTAATAAGGCTTGTAACTGTTCCCAAGAGGTAATTAATTGATGTTCGATGCCATAACTGGCGGCTAGTTGAGCAAAATCTACATTTTGGGGTGTGGCAAAGTATTCTTCAAAGGTATTTTTAAATTGAGAAATAGGCAACATTTCAAAAATACCGCCACCTTGATTATTAATTAAAATAATTGTTAAATGTCCGAGAAATTTATTACTAGTTAAAAATCCGTTGGTATCGTGGAGTAAAGCCAAATCTCCTGTTAACAAAACAGCACTTTGGTTGCGGTGGGCAATCCCTAAAGCTGTGGATAAAGTGCCATCAATTCCATTCGCACCGCGATTAAAATAAGGGATAATTTGGCTATGGTTTGGTTGCCAAAAGTATTCGACATCTCGCACTGGCATACTATTAGCAACAAATATTGGTGTTTGTGGCGGTAAGTTTTGAGCAAGCAGCCAAGGAATTTTACCTTCAAATAATGTTTTAGTTGCTGCTAGTTTGCGAGTTATTTTTGTTCTCAACTGAGTTTCAGCATTATACCATGTTTTCAGGTAATTTTCTGGTTTGATTACATTTGTTTGCCGAAAATCTATTATCGGTTGTAATTGGCTGACATCTAAATACAAATGGGTAGTTTTGCCGTGAATGGGGTCTAAATTTTCACTGCTAGAATCGATAATAAAACGATAAGCTTGGGTGTTTTCTAACCAACTACGCAAAGTTTTGCTCGTCGGAAGTTCGCCAATTTGAATAACTATTTCGGGAGATAATTTTTCGGCGATTTCTCGATTCCGCAAAATCGAATCATAGGTAGAAATTAAATAAGGATTTCGGTTAGCATAATTTCTCACTGGTGATAGTCCTTCAGCGAGAACAGCCCAACCTAAAGTTTTAGCTAAATGTCCAATTATTTGACAATATTCTTCTGGGTTTTGGGGTTGGGCTATCCCAGCAATAATAATTCCGCGATCGCATTTTTGCCATTGTGAGAGATAGTTTTTAATTTGGGCAGTTATTTCTAGAGAAAAAGTATTTTTGGCTACAGAAAAATTGCTAATTCCAGCAAAAAAATCTTCAGCTTGCAATTGACAGTGAAGCGGTTCTGGTGTAGGCGCGAGAGGTTCGCGAAATGGTATATTTAAGTGTACAACACCAGGAGAAGGCAATAGCGATCGCTGCCAAGCTTGCACGATATTTTGCCGCAAATAACGTAGCATTCCTAGATCTGAAGCAGGTATGGCTAATTCAGTTTGCCAATTAGGATAATTACCATACATTTTTACTTGGTCAATACTTTGTCCTGCATGGCAATTTCTTAATTCTGGCGGTCGATCTGCGGTTAAAATTAAGAGGGGAACCTGACTTTCTTTAGCTTCAATTATTGCTGGAAAAAAGTTTGCGCCCGCCGTTCCGGAAGTACAAATTAAAACCACAGGTAAACTCGATCTTTTAGCGATTCCCAAAGCAAAAAATGCGGCGGAACGTTCATCTAAAATCGGGATAGTTTCAATCTCGGAATGTTGGGCAAAAGCTACAGTTAAAGGAGTAGAACGAGAACCGGGACAAATAATTGCAGTTGTTAAACCTAAACGACTAAAAGTTTCGGCAATAATCGATCCCCATAAAGTATTAGTATTCCGCAAGTCAATCATTTGTTTATGTTTGCAAAAATTGCTTGACTATTTGCACAAATTGAGCTTCATTTTCTAAATGAATATTATGTCCGCAATTGGGAACGATAGATAACTCAGCCGAGGGACATAGTTGCTGCATTTGTGAGTTAATTGCTATAAATTTAGCATCTTTTTCTCCAACTAATAATAGCAAAGGTTGAGAAAAAGATGTTAGTTTAGCCCACAATGAAGGTTGACTACCAGTCCCCAGATTACGCAGAGATTTAGCTAATTCAGCCGGATTATTTTCTAACCTTCTCGCTTTCATCTTTTCCCACTGAGGATAAGATTTCAAGGAAGCAAATAAAGGTTGCTGATACCATTTGTTAACAAAGGCTGAAAAATTGCTTGTTTCTATTTCCCTAGCGAGTTGTTCGTCTCGTTGTTTTCGTTGCCGTCTTTCTAAAGCAGTTGCTAACCCTGGTGAGGCTGATTCTAAGACAAGTTTGGGAAAATATTGCGGATAGTGAATTGCCAGATACAATGCTAAACGTCCGCCCATTGAATAACCAACTAAATAAGATTTTTTTAAATTTAATTCAACTAATAAATCCACTAAAGCTTGTGCTGTATTGGGCATATTATAACATGATTCGTTGCCGTTAATTTTAGTTTTGCCATGACCGGGAATATCGATTACTAAACAACGGAATTCTGCGGTCAATAAATTAACAACAGATTCAAAGTCACGATTATCGCCCATAAAACCATGTAAAAAGCAAATAATTGACTTATTTTGCGCGCCTATTAATTGGTAATTAACTTGATATTTGGGGAATTTCATCAATTAATTTTGATTCAAATTAAAGCATTAAGCATAGTTTGTAATTTAAGTTGGACTTCTGCTAATTCTTTTTGCGGATCGGAACCGGCAACAATACCTGCACCTGCGTAAAGTCTTGCCCAATTTTCAGTTATCATTGCCGAACGAATACCAACAATAAATTGGGCATTGCCGCGATCGTCAAGCCAACCTAAAGGTGCAGCATAAAGACAGCGATCGCAGCTTTCATAGCGGCGGATTTGTTCGCAGGCGATCGCGGTGGGAACGCCTGCCACTGCTGGAGTTGGGTGAAGTTGGGCGACAATTTCTAACGGGTTAATTTCGCTTGACAATTGAGCATAAATGGGAGTCCAGAGGTGTTGAATATTAGAAAGTTGTAAAACTTGTAAAGGTGAAATTGTTGGTTGTAAGCCAATTTTATTTAACTGTTGAATGATAAATTTACTTACTGCTTGATGTTCGCGTTTTTCCTTTTCGCTGTTTAATAATTTATCGGCAAATTTAACGTCTTCAGCAGTTGTTTTACCTCTGGGTGCAGAACCTGCTAAAGCATCAGTTGCTAATTGATGATTGTGGATACTAATCAAACGTTCGGGACTGGCGCCAATAAAGTTACTTTTTTTGCCGTTACTAATCGAAAAAATATAACAATCTGGGTGTCGCTGTCGCAGATTATGCAGAGATTCTACCAATTGAAAATTAACCGGGGCAGTAACGTCAAGGGCATGGGCTAAAACTATTTTACTAAACTCTTTTTTTTGAATTGAACTTAAAGCAGAACTTACTGCCGAAGTAAATTTATGGGCTGTAATTTCCGGTAATTGTTGAATGAGTGGTTGCGGCGGATCGAAAGCGAGGTTAATAATTGGTTGGCGAGACAAACTAGTTTTTTGAATCTGTTGCTGAAGACGATTGATAATTAAGTTAATATCTCCTTGAGCTTCTAGTTGAAAGTTAGCCACAAAAACATACTTTTCCTGACGACAAGCTAAATGAAATTCAGGGAGAAAAATAGTAGCAGCCGGAAAACTTCCTACAGCAAGATCGACACAGCGATCGCGGTTTTCTGGGTAGTCGAAAAAGGTAAAAGCTGCCAAAAAATGAGGTCCGGCTAAAGGCAAATGAAGGTCGCCTGTTTTAATAATTTGCTGACAGCATTTTTGGACAAACTGTTGAGATTTAGTAAATCTATCTGAAGAAGTAATTGTCAAAGAGGCTGCGGTTCCCCAAGCAGCGATCGCTTCCCCTTTTCCGCGATTTTCCCAGTAAAAATGTCGTTCATTTGTTCTCAGATAATTTTGCAAAACAGCTAAAGGATCGATGGGATCGATTTCGATTGAAAAACTGACAATTAGCGAACTACCAGCGCGAATTGATTTCTCTTGGCAAACTAAGAGAAACTGATGTAGTTCTTTTTCATCTTGGATCGGGTTAGTCGAACAGGGTATAACTGGCATGAAAGCAAAGAACGTAAAATTTTTGATAATCTTGCGTGCTTTTGAGTGACATTGATGGTATCTCTAAAGATATCGCTTTGGACGCCGATCTCGCCAAAAGCGTGTCGGCTGACACGGACTAGGCAAGGGATAGCGTAATCGCAATAGTCTTGAGAGTAGAGAACTGTCTTTCTTATGGTATCGAACAAAGGTATTCTAGTAATGATAAATGCTCTTGTTGGCATTGGTGATAATTAGGATGAAGCTGTTCTCTGGGAGAATTTAACAAGGACAAAAAATTGTAATTTTGTCAAGAAAATAATACTCTTTGTAATAGGTTGAAAGTAATTAAATCAAATCTGCCCTGATGACCACAACTTATCTGGAAAAATCTCATAGTAAACTGTGGCTAGCAGCAATAAAGCCACCAATGTACAGCGTTGCTGTAATCCCAATTACAGTGGGTACAGCAGTAGCTTTCGCCCAAACAAGCATTTGTAACAATTTGATATTTTTTACTTTTTTGGGTTCAGCAATTTTGATTATTGGGTGGCTGAATCTGAGTAACGATGTGTTTGACTCCCAGACGGGGATAGATAAAAATAAAGCTCATTCAGTAGTAAATTTGACAGGCAATAAAACCTTAGTATTCTGGATGAGTAATTTGTGTTTGGGGTTGGGTATCCTGGGAATTGGCGCGATCGCGTATTGGCAACAAGATTTAACCATACTGGGAATTATCGCCCTTTGCTGCTTCCTAGGATACACTTACCAAGGACCGCCGTTTCGCTTAGGTTATCAAGGTTTAGGCGAAATTATTTGCTTCCTCACCTTTGGTCCTTTGGCGATCGCGGCTGCATACTATTCCCAAACTCAAACCTTCTCTGGAATGAATATTGCCGCTTCGGTGGCGATCGGAATTACTACGTCAATAATCTTATTTTGTTCTCACTTTCATCAGGTAGAAGACGATCTCGCCGCCGGAAAAATCTCGCCAATCGTTCGTTTGGGAACCGCAAAAGGCGCGATCGTCCTCACTTGGGCTACTGGTAGCGTTTTCGCCCTGACAACTATTTGCGTCATTCTCGGCTATTTTCCCCTCGCTACCTTACTGATATTTGCTAGTTTACCTGCGGCTTGGCAATTAATTCGCCACGTCAAGCAGCATCACAACCAACCCGAAAAAGTCAGCAATTGTAAATTTATCGCCGTCAAGCTGCATTTTTGGAGTGGTTTACTCTTCGCGTTAGGCTTCGTTTTACCGAAAATTTGGGTTTAAACAGCGAACAGTTATCAGTTACCAGTTAGCAGTTAGCACCTTACCAGTTAGCACCTTACCAGTTATCAGTTTATTCCCTAATTCCTCTTGTCTCCCCCTCCTGCTTGTCTTCTCCCTCTCCCCCAATCCCAAGTCTCCCTAGTCTCCAATCTCTATGGATAACTGATAACTTACAACTGATAACTGTTCACTGTTCACTGTTCACTGAAAACCCCCTCTCCCAAGTCTCCCTAGTCTCCAATCTCTATGGATAACTGATAACTTACAACTGATAACTGTTCACTGTTCACTGTTCACTGAAAACCCCCAATCCCTTGTTTCCCTAGTCTCCAATCCCCAATCCCTAATCCCCAAAAATGTCCTACGGATTTACCTTTCGTACATACCGACGTAAATTTCGCCAACCCTTACAAACCAGTCATGGTAGCTGGGAGGTGAGAGAAGGAATTATTTTGCGTTTGGTGAATGAAAAAGGTAACGTCGGTTGGGGAGAAATTGCCCCGCTTCCTTGGTTTGGATCGGAAAATTTAGCCGAAGCTGAGGAATTTTGTCGTCAGTTGGGGGAAACAATGACAGCAGAGGATTTAGCCAAGATTCCCGATACCTTACCCGCTTGTCAATTTGGCTTTAATTCAGCCCAGGAAAATTGCCACTCAGACTCGGTTTGTCTCGCTGAAATCGCCCAAAATTGTTATCTGTTACCCGCAGGAAAAAAGGCTTTAACAACATGGCAAACTGCCCCGAATCAAGGAAAACAGACTTTCAAATGGAAAATTGGCATTGGCGATATGGCTGAGGAAATCGCAATTTTTCGCCAATTGAGTCAAGCTTTACCCGCAACGGCAAAATTACGCCTGGATGCGAATGGAGGGCTAAATTTAGCGACGGCGAAGCAATGGTTAGAAGTCTCTGACGCATCAGGTAAGGTTGAATTTCTCGAACAACCTCTACCTCCGCAACAATTCGACGAAATGTTAAATTTGAATGCGGAATTCTTGACAGCGATCGCGTTAGATGAATCGGTTGCCACTCTCGCCCAGTTAACAAAATGTTACGCAAAAGGATGGCGAGGGATATTTGTCATTAAAGCAGCGATCGCTGGTTCTCCCCAAAGTCTACGTCAATTTTGTCGCCAAAATCAAATTGATGCGGTATTTTCCTCAGTTTTGGAAACCGAAATTGGCAGACAAGCCGCCTTAAAATTAGCTACAGAAATTAGTTTACATCCTCGCGCCCTTGGTTTTGGTGTTGACCATTGGTTTGCAGCCCCAGAAGACAACTGGTTAGAAAAATTGTGGAAAAATTGTTAACGCATTTACTACGACAAGATAATTGGTTAATTGGTTACGACATCAACCAATTTAACTCTCTCACCCTAGAATTATTTCACCAGCTACAAAACTACGAAACGCCACCCAAAATTCTTTTAATAGAAAACAATCCTCTAAAATTTTTAGCCACTTTTTTAGCTGCTGTTACTGCCAATAGTAAAATTTTCCTTTGTAATCCCAACTGGGTAGAATCAGAATGGGAAGAAGTTTTTGCTTTAGTTCAACCCGATTTAATTTTAAGCAATAATTTACCCGAATCTATCCTAAATCATATCATCATCAATGAAGCAAAGAGTAGTGAAGCATCTCC
>NZ_JAAHBQ010000111.1 GCF_020144665.1 Oscillatoria salina IIICB1
GAAAACGATAACTGAGCATAGGATAACTGAGCATAGGTTGTTAGGGCTGCATCAAAAATGCACCGAGAAATAAAAACAATAATGATTATCATTATCATAATATCAGAGATGTGGTATTTTCTCAATTATCGTCTTACTCTTGCTGCCTTCCACGATCTGTGTTAATAATAAGTAGTTATGCCGATTGAATTGCCAATCGGATTAATTTCGACATTACTGCTAGTCACCCTAGATAAGTTCACTTTGCCCAGTCACGTAAATGAAGATCCATGAACTTGAATGTTGAGCTTATTACTGGTGATGTTAATAAAGTAGATGGCATCGATTTTCTACTGATTGGGCATAAAAATCCTCTTCGTGAGCAAATCTGTAGGGAAACAGGTTCTTTATTTAAGGCGGTAGATAGCGAAACTTGGATGTTTCCTCATAAATACGAATTACTGGAAGTGTCTTCTTACAAGTGGAAACAAGTGGCTGCAATCAAGTTTCGAGCTAACGGCAAGATCGGTGAAACCCAATTTGTCAGGATAAGTAGCCCCATTGCTACTGCACTTAAAAAGCCACAGATAGAGTCGATTGGAATTTTGCCACCAACTTGGCGTAATCCCGAATATTGTGCGCTTGGTGTAATTTACTCACTGTGGATCATTGGGTATGCTGCTGCATCTGGAGCAAGATCGTCTTACCCTGATTTGATGAATGAGCTTTTCCCCAATCCAGCTAATGTGAAATTCCAAATAATTTCACAAACAGGAACAGAATATTTTGAAGAGATTTTGAAAAATGACTGTGATTTGATGTGGAAGTTCGTTAGGAGGCTTTGCAAGCAACGAAAAGACAATCTCTATGCTATCCCTAAAAGCACTGAAAAAAAAATTCCTGTGATTTTTAATATTTCAAAAAGTTTGATTTAGAGAAGAGCTTGTGTAGATGACAGCAGTACAACAATTCGGTTGCAGAGGACAGTTTAATATCTCTTCGTAATATTAGTATGGTGAATCTACTTACGCTGAACAGATCCGTTAAAAATTTAATTGTATTATATCAACGAACAATATTGGTTTCTCTATTAGGGCGATCGATTAGACTAATTCACATTTGTTGTAATTTTTCCATAATGAGATCTTAACAAAGAGCAGATCTTGCGCGATCGCTCTATTTCACCAATTGATTTCTAAATTTTATGATTCTTAGCAGGGTAAATTGGGTAAACTAAATTTATTAACTGCTAACTCTGCCAAACACTCATCAAGCTGTTCTTTAATTAAAGATTCGTCTAAATTACGCCCGATGAATACAAGTTCGTTTTTCGGTTGACTCGTCCAATCATCTGCTTGTAAATCGTAACGAGGTCCACTCAGTTGAAAAATATGTCGGGCTGGACTTTCTTGAAACCATAAGATTCCCTTGGCACGAAAGATATTGTTTGATAATTGTTCGGTGAGAAAATATTCAAATTTCTCAGTTTTAAACGGGCGATCGCTTTGGAAAGAAACGAAATTAAAACCATCATTGTCTAAATGATTATTGAAAGCAGATTTATCTCGTCGAAACTCAGAAATTTCAGCTTGATAATTATCTGCTTGGGTTAAACCAATATCCAAAATTAGCGGTAAAGGTACTTTGCCATGTTCGCTCTCTAAAATTCTAAATCCTGGTTTAATATCTTCAATAAATGCCTTTAATTCGGTAATTTTTTCTTCCCTTGCCAAGTCAATTTTATTTAAAATAACCATGTCGCCATACCTGATTTGGCTTAAGGCAGCATCACTCTCAAAATGTTCAGCATCAAAAGCTGCTGCATCCACAACTGTAATTACTGCGTCAAGACGAGTTAAAAACTTTAATTCTCTACTAAGAAAAGTCAGGATAATTGGCAACGGATCGGCTAATCCTGTGGTTTCTATTACTAAATAATCTACTTTCTCTTCTCGTTCTAAAACTCGATAAACCGCATCTATCAAACTGTCATTAATAGTACAACAGATACAACCATTATCCAGTTCTACCATATCTGATTCCTCTGAGATTAGTAGTTGCTCATCTATGTTAATATCACCAAATTCATTGACTAATACCGCTATTTTTAGATTATCTTTATTTTGTAAAATTTGATTGAGTAAGGTAGTTTTGCCACTACCCAAGAAACCAGTAATAATTGTGATTGGCATTCCGCTTTTCGGTAAGGATGGCAGAGCATCGGACAGAGTATAGTTTAAACGAGTCATATTTTTGAGTGAGTTCGTTTCCGAATATTTTGATAATGATTATCAATCCATGCTACAATGATAACGATTATCATTACAATAATTTCCCAATGGTCAGTCAGTTAACCCAGTCTCCCTTACAACTTGCCAATCCAGCCAAACTAGAGCCTATTCGTCACACTTGCGCTCATATTATGGCAATGGCAGTACAAATATTATTCCCAGAGACAAAAGTTACTATTGGACCAACTACAGATACGGGTTTTTATTACGATTTCGATCGCCCCCAACCCTTTACTCCTGAAGATTTAACTAAAATTACCAAGCAAATGCGCTTGATTATTAAAGCTAATTTGCCGATTATTCAAGAAAAGGTAACTAGGGAAGAAATTAAAGCCGAAATCGAACAATTAGGTGAACCTTACAAACTAGAGATTTTAGATAGCATTCCCGAAGGAGAAACCATTACTCGTTATTATATCGGTAGTCCCGACGGCGGTAGATTGCCCGATGTAGGAGAAAGACTAAAAGCTGCTTTACCAGAACCTTCTTTGATTAAACCCGTGAAAATTCCTGCTACTGTATCTTGGTGGGATTTGTGTGCGGGACCTCATATTAACTATACCGGAGAGATTAACCCCAATGCTTTTGCCTTAGAAAGCGTAGCGGGGGCATACTGGCGGGGAGATGAAACCAAAGCCCAACTACAACGTATTTATGGTACTGCTTGGGAAACTCCAGAACAATTAGAGGCGTATTTAAAGCAAAAAGAAGAAGCCAAGCGTCGAGATCATCGCAAACTAGGGAAAGAGTTAAAACTGTTTAGCATTCAAGAAGATGCAGGTGGTGGTTTAGTATTCTGGCATCCTCGCGGTGCAACGATGCGCTACATCATTGAAGATTATTGGCGTAAGGCTCATTTAGATGCAGGTTACGAACTCCTTTATACGCCCCACGTTGCTAACTTAGAATTGTGGAAAACATCGGGTCATTTTGACTTTTATTGCGAAAATATGTTCGATTCAATGGATATCGAACAACAGGCTTATCAAATCAAGCCGATGAACTGTCCCTTTCACGTTCTAACTTATAAAAATGACCTCCATTCCTATCGAGAATTTCCTTTACGTTGGGCAGAATTGGGTACAGTATATCGCTACGAACGTTCTGGTGTTTTACATGGTTTGATGCGAGTGCGAGGCTTTACTCAAGATGATGCCCATATTTTCTGTTTACCCACCCAAATTGCTGGAGAAATTCTGGGGGTACTAAACTTAACAGAAAAGATTCTTTCGGATTTTGGTTTTAAAGACTATGAAGTGAATCTTTCCACTCGCCCAGATAAGTCCGTCGGTACGGATGAAGGTTGGGAGTTGGCGACTCAGGCTTTAGTAGAAGCTTTGAATACCAAAGGTTGGGATTACATTGAAGATAAGGGTGGTGGTGCTTTCTATGGTCCTAAGATTGATATTAAAATTAAAGATGCCATCGGACGGACTTGGCAATGTTCCACTATCCAGGTAGATTTTAACTTACCAGAACGCTTTGACATGGAATATGTCGCAGCCGATGGTTCTCGTCAACGTCCAATTATGATTCATCGGGCAATTTTTGGGTCTTTAGAGCGTTTTTACGGAATTTTAATCGAGAACTATGCAGGAGATTTTCCCTTGTGGATAGCCCCTATTCAATTGCGTTTGTTACCCGTGAGTGAAGAACAAAGGGAATATGGGGAAGCGGTTGCTGCTAATCTCAAACAGGCTGGTTATCGAGTAGAAATAGATTGTTCGGGAGAACGTTTGGGCAAACAAATTCGTAATGCCGAATTAGAAAAAATCCCTGTAGTGGCAGTAGTTGGCAAGCGGGAAGTCGAAACCCAGACTTTAAGCATTCGTACTCGCCAGCAAGGAGATATTGGGGCGATGAGTATGACTGAGTTGCAAGAGAGTTTGGAAGAAGTTTTAGCTAATAAAACTAAGATTTAAAAAAATAGAGCGATAAGCCTGTCGGCATGGCTTCGCTACGCGCTTCGGGAAAATATATAGTAATTACATCTGAGAGGTAAACCCACATCTAGGTTTTTCTTAATAAGATAAGTTTGCTCAAACCAAGGCAGAGCCTTGTTTTTTCGTTACCCGGTAGAACCGAGTAACGAGATGACAGGATTCACATTTCATCTGTAAATACTATAAATATGTAATTGAAAACCAATATTGTCATAACCTATGAGCTATAAAGATATTATCACAATAAATTAAACGATTGAATTAATGGCAATCGAAACTTTAGCAGAATTATACGATCTACTTAGCAAGACTGAATTAAGTAAAAGTAAGATTGCTAAATTAGCAATTCCCGAATCAACCCAATCAGCTTTTGCTATAGAAGTACCACAACCACAAATGTTGTCTTGTTGGCGTTTGTTGCGATCGTTGATAGAGAAAACTAATATGTATCCTCTACTTACTTATAATTGGATTTATACTACGAGAAATTGGCAAGAGGACATGAATGAGCAGAACTATTTCATTCGTTCGGAATACCTATACGAACAAAGAAATAGTTTTATTGAAAGTGTCGCACCAGAATCTATTGCTAATGCTGCCAAAAGCTTAAACGGAGAAGTAATAATTAATAAAAGAATCAAAGAATACGACCGTGAAGATAATAGAGAATGGTGGGAATCTAAATTGTATCTTCAAAATTTAGAAGCAACCAAGCAAGATTATGGTGTTACTCCCTCATCAGGAGAAGTAGAAACAGCTTTAAATTCCGAAGCAATAATTACAGATGTTGATTTTGAACGCTGGTTATTTACTTGGGAATTAGAAAATGTTCCACGAGAAAAAACATTAGTATTACCAGATTTGTCTTATCAAGAGTGGTTTGACGGAAGTTTTAGCCATACGATCCCTTTGTTACTATTGCCGACACCTAATAGCTGGGAAACTCTTGCTTATATACATTTTTACGGCTCGCAGAACAGCACCGAAGACATTGCTATCCTGAAATATTGGCATGACAAATACGATACCGAACTGGTAGCTCATTATGGAACTATGCTTCAGTTTTTCGTCAATAACAAACCGCCAACTCCCATAGAGGCTTATGAATTAGCTGCTCAACACTACGAATTCGCACCTTGTACTTTAATCCTACCAGGAGTGGCGATTCGCGAACACGCTAAAGCTTTACTACATCTAGATCGCTGGTTCTTACACGAAAAACCTTGAGTTTATATTTAAAGTAACAAGCATTAATAGGGAAACTGCTATTAATACAAACCGCCTATGCGATCGCCTGTTAGTCACTTTCCTGGCTAAAATATAAGATAGGTAAATAATCAAAAAACTATATCCCCTGAGTAAAGATGTTAAGCATTGGAACCGAAAAAAGCGATCGCACTCTTATTACCCACTAACCATCAATTGCAGATGTCTTACTAAACCAATTTTGCTGTTTGAGTCGTTCCCATGCTTTTTGTAGATGACTTGGTTTAAATAGTTTGCGCTTCCTGTCATTCCATTGATGCACTAGCGCGATCGCTTTTTCACAATCTTCTGCTGCTTGAGGATCTTCTTTCGTAACTACCCAGTGAATGGTTGCTAGCATTTCCATTCCATAAGGAGTTTCAAAACCAGTAATTAAATTACTAACTTTTTCTAAACGTTCGTTTGCTTCAGGATGCTGTTCTAGATAATTATGTGCTGCTTTTTTTCCTTCTGGTAAGACATACATTTGAGATTGTTGAGAGCGATCGCCATAACCACGAATAAAATGACCGTCTAATCTTTGCAATACATGATTTAAGTTATCCGCATAAGGTCCAAATTGATGTTTCACGTAGTTAAGTTTTAAAGATTCTCCTGCTTCTTGAAGAAAATATGCCAGTTTTTGAATTTCTATTTTAGTCAAGCGATAGCCTGGAATTTCGTATATTTCTAACAATCGAATAAATAAAGCGCGAGCAAGAGTCATATTTGGTTTTGTGCTAGCGACTTTAATTTTATCGGCTACTAGCGCACCTCCAGGTTCAAAGATTACTACTTTAAGATCTGGTAATTCAGCAAAACTCTTGGTAATCATCGGCTTGATTTGCTTCCAGTTTAAGCCGCCATTCCCGCATCCTAGGGGAGGAATAGCTAGGGATTTAATGTCAAATCTTTGTACTTCTTCAACTAAAGCTTTTAATCCAGATTCAATATCTTCTATTTTTGACTTTCCTCTCCAGTGACGCTTGGTAGGAAAGTTAATAATATATTTAGGAAATAGTTTACCTGTAGAGGTAGTAAACATTTGTCCTGGTTGAACTTGTTTAGCATCACAAGCTTTTTTATATTGCTTGAAGTTTTCGGGAAATGCTTGTTTGAATTGCAAAGCAATACCTTTACCCATCACACCAACACAGTTTACTGTATTAACGAGGGCTTCAGTATGTTCTTCTAAGAGGTTGCCTTGCTTGTATTCAATCATTTTCCTTAGTGGGCTGTTTTCAACAAAATTTGCATTGCACATTTCCTCTATTAATAGTGTAAAGCATTGGCGAACGAGGTGCAAAATAAAAAGGAACATAATCATGCAATACACCCCCAGCACCACAGGGAACTTGTTTTCTCGCTCGTCTATCTTGAATTGTTTGATGAGCAATATCTGTGTAGTTAGCTCGTTGTTGTTTTAGCTGATTGAAAGCAATTAATCCACTTGAGTTCAGAATTGATGAGAGATTATTAACATGAGTGATATGGTAAATCGGAGTAGGCATTAATAGAGAAAGGATAAATTTCTGGTTATCTGCTAAGATGATATTCTCTTTTGCAATAATCTGAAAGTAGGTTTTCAGCAAAATAGTCGCTCGATCTATTAAATATATAACTAAGCGATCGCCTGTTAGTCACTTTCCTGGCTATAATATAAGATAGGTAAATAATCAAAAAACTATATCCCCTGAGTAAAGATGTTAAGCATTGGAACACAAAAAAGCGATCGCATTACCACCATTACGAATACGACTTGGGCTGAATATATTAGTTTAGATTTGCCGAGTAAACGAGTCTCATTTCGCAACGGAGTAATTACAATTGTGTCCCCAGGACGTAACCATGAATTGATTGGTGACTATCTTAGGTTGATTATTTTGGGCTATTGTCGTCAATCGAATATTCCTGTTTTCACCTTTAATCAAACTACCCTCAAGGAAGAAGGGAAAGAAGGGAAAGAACCCGACGTGGCTTATTGTTTTGAGACAGATAAAGACAAGCCAGATTTGGCGGTAGAAGTTAATCTAACATCAGGGAATATCGACGATTTAACTAAATATCAATATTTAAAGATTGCTGAAGTTTGGCTATGGGAAAATAATCAAATTAGATTCTTTGTTTATCGCGAGTCAGGATATTTAGAATTAACTGTAAGCAATTTTTTGCCTAGCTTAAACAGCGATCGCGTTACCGAAATCGTGAATAGTTGTTTTGGCAAAAGTGTTTTAGAAGTAGAAAAATATTTCTCTTAAAGTTTAATTCTCTAAATAGTAAAACATGAACCAAAAAGAATCTTTACTACCTTTAAAAATTGCCGTGCTGACAGTTTCCGACACGCGAACCTAAGCTGATGATAAATCGGGCAAAATATTAGTGGATAACTCGATCGCAGTGGGACATTCCATAGCAGAAAAAACTGATGGAGTATTATCAAAGAGCAACTCGATTCCCGCCATCGTCCTTGTAATTTAGCTCAATTGATTCCTAGATTGACAGAGACTTAGAGACAATCGAGCGATCGCTTTACTATAGTAGAGATTTTTTGGCTTTTTAATTGTCAAAACCCTTTTTACTGCAACATCAAAGCGACTTGTTTGGCAAAATAAGTTAAAATCAAATCTGCCCCTGCCCGTTTAATACTGGTAAGAGTTTCTAGAACTACTTGCTTTTCATCAATCCAGCCTTGCTGTGCAGCAGCTTTCACCATCGCATATTCGCCACTGACGTTATAGGCAGCAACGGGTAAGTTAGTGTATTCTTTGATACGACGAATAATATCTAGATAAGCTAAAGCTGGTTTGACCATTACCATATCTGCCCCTTCAGCAATGTCTAAGGCTACTTCTTGAATCGCTTCTCGACTATTAGCAGGATTCATTTGATAGGTTTGTTTGTCGCCAAATTGGGGGGCAGATTCTAAAGCATCGCGGAATGGACCATAATAAGCTGAAGCGTATTTAGCCGAATAGGCTAAAATTCCCACCTCAAAATAACCAGCAGCATCTAAACCTCGGCGGATTGCCCCTACTCTACCGTCCATCATATCGGAAGGGGCGACTATGTTTGCTCCTGCTTCTGCTTGAGAAATAGCTTGTTTTAC
This sequence comes from Oscillatoria salina IIICB1, assembly GCF_020144665.1. Taxonomy (NCBI): domain Bacteria; kingdom Bacillati; phylum Cyanobacteriota; class Cyanophyceae; order Oscillatoriales; family Oscillatoriaceae; genus Oscillatoria; species Oscillatoria salina. The sequence goes on from NZ_JAAHBQ010000111.1 coordinate 8,565, forward strand.
TAGCACTTTTACGGTTTCGTCGTTGAGAATGTTTCCATCTTTGACGATGCCATCATGACCGTAGGTAGAAAAAGGATCGAGGGCTACATCGGTAATAATGGTAATTTCAGGTATTTCTTGCTTAATTGCTTTTACCGTGCGCTGTACCAAACCATCGGGATTATAGCTTTCTGTTCCTGCGTTATCTTTCTTTTCTGTAGGAATGAGGGGAAATAGGGCAACTGCATTTATCCCCAAATTAGCAGCCTCGGCTATTTCTTTCAGCAGTAAATCGAGGGAATAACGATAGATTTCTGGCATCGAAGGAATCTCTTCTTGTCGATTTTCCCCTTCCATGACAAACACGGGATAAATTAAATCGTTAACGGTTAATTGGGTTTCTCGCACCATACGACGTAATGATGCGGTGCGACGGAGGCGACGAGGACGATGGAATAAGGAGAGGTGTTGAGTAGGAAAAGTCATAAAGTCGATCAGAAAGCTCGCCAATTAAAATGATAATCATTATCATATACTAAAAGAGACTATTATCATTATTTTTTGCGAGTGAAATTACCTAACTATATCGATAGTGCGATTATTGGCGCAGGAGTTCAGGCTCTAACTTTAACTACCCACCTGTTACAAAAAAGCTCGAAGCACGATCGTAAATTCTTAGTTTTCGATCCGAGTCAGACTTGGCTGAGTCAATGGCAGCAACAATTTGAGGCGCAGCAAATTCCCTATTTGCGATCGCCCGCCGTCCATCATCCAGATCCCAACCCCCATCAATTAAGAACCTTTGCGGAAAATAGACATAGTGAATTGTTTCCTCCCTATGACAGACCAGGAACAAAGCTATTTAATGATTTTTGTGATGAGGTAATTCGTCGCTGGAAGTTAGCAGATAAGGTTTATCCCGCTAAAGTAGTTCGGGTTTTACCCATCGAACGTGCTTCTCGTTCTCGATTCCAATTAATTTTAGATACGGGAGAAACTATTATTGCCCGTAGAGTGGTACTAGCTACGGGAAGTAGCAAAGTACAGCTTCCTGGATGGGTAGAGAAAATTACCTCAGATTACCCCTCAGATAAATTGTGTCATTCGCAACAGGTAAATTTGAACCAACTTAACCTAACAGGAGAAAGGATTTTAATTGTCGGTGGTGGCTTAACTAGCGGACATTTAGCCAAAGGTGGGATAAACCTGGGTGCAACTGTTACTCTAATGACGAGAAAACAGTTACAATCAAAAATCTTTGATGCCGATCCTGGTTGGTTAGGACCAAAATATCTCAAAGACTTTCACGCCGAAACCGATTGGTATGAGCGTTATCAGCAAATTCAGCAAGCCCGTAATGGCGGTTCGATGACTCCCGAAATGATGCTGCAATTAAGAAAAGTATCTCATGAAGGCAAAGTGAGGATTGATGAATGCTGTCAAGTTAGGGATGCACAATGGCAAGATAATCTCTGGCAGGTTTGTTGTGACGATGGAAGCAAACATCAATTTAACCGTATCTGGTTGGCTACTGGTACGAGATTTAATGTTACAGAGCATCCTTTATTACAAGAGTTACTGGAGGCTTATCCCATAGAAATAGTTAACGGTTTACCCGTACTAGAGGAACATTTACGTCTGCCCAAGTCTAACTTTTTTATTATGGGTGGTTTGGCTGCTTTACAAATTGGTCCTGTAGCGAGAAATATTGGCGGTGGGAAAATGGCTTGTCAACGTATTGTACCAGCGATTGTTAAATCCAGTTTGGCGATTGAGTGATTTTTTCGTTTAGGATGCGATCGCCGAAAAACTTAAATCTGTGTAGTCTGATGTGCTCTCAAAATTTTTTCTGGTAAGTTAAATAAGTTCTAATCTTACCTTTGGTTTTCCGATTTTACTACAGAGGCAATTGTGGCTTGGGGAGGAGGTGTGGTTGAGCGGGAAATTTTCTCTTCCAGATTTGTGGTGCGATCGCAAACGAAAATAGGGGTACAACTGTTGTCGTACCCCTAGAAATCTAAACTACTTAAGTGTAGAAATAGTATTTATAGCAGAGAACGAATTAGTTAGGACATCCTCATTTTCGGAAAACCTTGCTAGCATAGGCTCTCATCACTGTTTACTGTTTACTGCTATAGTTGTCGCCCTGGTTTGGGTTTAGAGTTCGTCGTAGCTACCACCAACGCCAATTTTCGTGTTAAAGATATCAGCATCAGTGATTGTCATACCGCTCATCGAGGCTCCTTCAACGTGAGCATCGTGAATTGTGGCACTGGTAAAATTAACTTGGTCGAGATCGGCGTTGTTGAGACTAGCATTGGTGAGAAAAGCACCTTCGAGGTTTGCACCTTCGAGGTTTGCACCAGTCATGTCAGCACCTTCGAGGTTAGCTTCGGTAAGGTTAGCTCCGCGTAAATCGGCTTCTCGTAAGTCAGCCCCTATTAAATGAGCTTGAGATAAATCTGCCCCTGATAAATCGCACCCGTAGCATTGTCCAGTTGTTAAAAGCCGTTCTACGTGCTGCGGATTGTCGGCTTTGACTGGGATAGCGAAAAATAGGGGAGCTATTAAGGTTAGGATTGCTAATAATTTAGTTTTCATATTTGCTCCTTGCTTTGGTGTGTGTGCTAATCGGGTGTGAGGACGGTTTAGTTATCTGTACTATTTATCTCGTTAAAGCTACCTCCATGCAGCGATCTACGCCACTATGAGTTTGTGATAGCAGACAGGTAACTATAGTGACAAGGTACCGTTAGTCGGCGCGATCGCGGTCACTAGTTTTTGGGTAAATGCTCTTAATTTATGATGGCGATCGCTGTCTCTATATTTCTATTATAAGTAGTTTTACTGCTAAATGTCTCTATTCTTAAGATAGGTGACATCCTCCCCCAGTGAATCAAAGATTACACAGGGGGCTTCCAAAGAATCACTTCTTCGGTTTCCTGGTTTTTCCCTTACGGGATTTCGACACTTGCCTAGATTGAGTTGGCTCAACCCT
>NZ_JAAHBQ010000112.1 GCF_020144665.1 Oscillatoria salina IIICB1
GGATGGCGTTTGAGGCATTTGCTCTCTAAATTTTAATCTACGGCTAAGAGCGAAATTCCTCTCAATAAGACTAAATACTCTCTAATCACCAATCCCCAGTCCCCAGTCCCCAGTCCCCAATCCCCAATCCCCAGTCCCCAGTCCCCAGTCCCCAATCCCCAATCCCCAGTTCCCAATCCCCAAGTCCCCAGTCCCCAATCCCCAATGAACAAATACCCCCCTAAATGTAAACATTTCGTTACCGAGTTGTTAAGGTGTATTGCAAGTTAACCGAAACTGCTACCAAACTTGTATGCTGATGCAAAACTCCGTGATAGTATTCCTTGGGATAGCACGCACGCGCAGGGCGTGGCTGAGACTATAGTTGAGAGATTAGGAGAAAAGCCTTGGTATTAAGGGTAGCTGTTGTTGGTTCCGGACCTGCGGGTTCTTCTGCCGCAGAAACTTTAGTAAAAGCAGGAATTGAAACTTATTTATTTGAGCGCAAGCTAGATAATGCGAAACCATGTGGTGGGGCGATACCCTTATGTATGGTGAGCGAATTTGACCTTCCTCCGGAGATTATCGATCGCCGAGTGAGAAAAATGAAGATGATCTCGCCTTCTAATATCGAGGTCGATATTAATTTAATCAAAGAAGATGAATATATTGGGATGTGTCGTCGTGAAGTCTTAGATGGCTTTATGCGCGATCGCGCAGCGAAATTAGGGGCAAAATTAATTAATGGTACTGTACATCAGTTAGAGATTCCCGCTAACAATGATGGTCCCTATACCCTTTATTATGCCGATCATTCCGATGGCAGTAAGGTTGGCGTTCAGAAAACCTTACAAGTAGATTTAGTTATCGGTGCAGACGGAGCAAATTCTCGCATCGCTAAAGCCATTAAAGCAGGAGATTACAATTACGCGATCGCTTTCCAAGAGCGTATTCGTCTCCCCGAAAACATGATGGCATATTACGAAGACTTAGCTGAAATGTATGTCGGTAACGACGTTTCCCCCGACTTCTACGCTTGGGTATTCCCCAAATACGACCACGTAGCCGTCGGTACTGGTACGATGAAAATCAACCAAGCGAAAATCAAACAACTGCAAGCCGGAATCCGCGATCGGGCGGCTGCTAAACTGGTTGGTGGAGAAATTATTAAAGTCGAAGCACATCCCATCCCCGAACACCCTCGTCCTCGTCGCGTCGTCGGAAGAGTCGCATTAGTTGGTGACGCTGCGGGAACAGTTACCAAGTCTTCCGGAGAAGGTATTTACTTCGCAGCCAAATCAGCCCGGATGTGCGCGGAAACCATCGTCGAAACCTCAAACAACGGTCAGCGTATCCCCGACGAAAAAGACCTCAAACTCTATCTTAAGCGCTGGGACAAGAAATACGGCATGACCTACAAAGTGCTGGATATTCTCCAACGAGTCTTTTATCGCACCGACGCTACCCGCGAAGCTTTCGTCGAAATGTGTTCCGACTTAGACGTACAACGTCTTACTTTTGACAGCTACCTTTACAAAACCGTCGTCCCGGCTAATCCTTTAATTCAAATGAAAATTACCGCGAAAACTATTGGTAGTTTACTACGCGGCAACGCTTTAGCCCCATAAAAATCAACCGATAAATTTAATTAGCACCCATCAGCCCGCCCAAGCGGGCTATTTTATTGGTTAGGATAAGAAGAGGAAAGTCTCTCGAATAATTATTGTATGGGACAAGCAGAACGAGAACGAACAATTAAAGCTTTATGTAAACTAGCAGGGACTTCTAATCTAGAAGAAGCTTTGCGTATTTTAAATACTCACACTACACTTTCGCTTTCGTTTCCTCGTCATCTCTCTGTGACTTGTGACCTCTCTCTATTAGAATCGTTCTCTAATTTGGAATATTTGTATATTAGTAACAGTAAAATTAGTGACTTAACTCCATTAGCTTCTCTTTATAACTTAAAAACTTTATCTTCAAGTGAAAATCAACTTAGCAATTTAACTCCACTACAATCGCTCTCTAATTTAAAAAAATTATCTTTGATTAATAATCAAATTAGTAACTTAAGTTCACTGCAATCCCTTTCTCAACTGAAAGAGTTGTATTTGCATAATAATCAAATTAGTAATTTAACTCCACTACAAGTAATCTCTAACCTGAAAAAATTATCTTTAGCTAACAATCAAATTAGTGGCTTTCTTTCGCTAGATTATTTATCTAAATTGGAAGAATTAAATTTATATAGCAATCAAATTAGTGACTTGACTCAACTAAAATCGCTATCTAACCTCAAAAGATTTTTTTTAACTTACTGTCAAGTAAGCGACCTAAGTTCACTGCAATCGCTAGTTAACTTGACCTACTTACAACTAAATAACAATCAAATTAGCGACCTAAATCCACTACAATCGCTAATTAGCTTGACCTGTTTAATACTAAACAATAATCAAATTAGTGACTTAAGTCCACTGCAATCCCTTTCTCAATTGAAAGAGTTGTATTTAAGCGATAATCAAATTAGTGACTTAAGTCCACTACAATCCCTTTCTCAACTGGAATACTTGCATTTAAGTGATAATCAAATTAGTGACTTAAGTCCACTACAATCCCTTTCTCAATTGAAAGAGTTGTATTTAAGCGATAATCAAATTAGTGACCTAAATCCGCTACAATCCCTTTTCAAATTGGAAAAATTATATTTATATAACAACAAAATAAGCGATCTTACTCCACTGAAATTTTTACAAGCACTTGAAGAGTTATATATTGACGAAAACCCAATATCTGACCTGAGTCCACTCGCAAATCTACCTAAGCTAGAAGAATGTTTTATCTTTAATACTGAACTTCCTAGAAAATATTGGACTCGTCTTGATGAGTGGAAACCCGAATGGCTTTTATCAGAAAAAGACGCTGAAATCAGACGACTTCTCATTCAACAAATTGGTTATGAAAAAATTTGCTCGGAATTGGGTGCAACCGAACTCGATACTTGGAGAGAATACGTTTTACTAAAAATTGATTCTGAAATCGATATCGAGCCAATTTTACTCTTAAAAATGATTGACCCCAGTACCAATGATATCTACACTTTAAGGGTTCCTCCAGATAGCAAATCAGCCCGTGATGCAATTCGCTGGATTAACCACGGTATCGATGCTGAAGAGTTTGCGATTGAAACTTAACTTAATTAAATTATCTCAAAAAAATGAGCTTATCAGTTAATATTTAAAGTAATTATTGTATGGGACAAGCAGAACGAGAACGAACAATTAAAGCTTTATGTAAACTAGCAGGAACTTCTGATATAGAGGAAGCTTTGCGTATTTTAAATAGTCAAACTACACTTTCGCTTTCGTTTCCTCGTCATCTCTCTGTGACTTGTGACCTCTCTCTGTTAGAATCATTCTCTAATTTGGAATATTTGTATATTTGGAACAGTCAAATTACTGACTTAACTCCCTTAACTTCTCTTTGTAACTTAAAACATTTATTTTTGTTAGAAAATCAAATTAGTGACTTAAATTCAATACAAGCACTCTCTAATCTGAAAGAATTATCATTATCTTTGATTAAGAATCAAATTAGTAAGCTTCCTTCCCTAGCTTCTCTCTCTAACTTGAAACATTTATTTTTGGATGGTAATCAGATTAGCGATTTAAGTCTACTGCAAGAACTCTTTAACCTGAAAGAATTATCTTTGATTGGCAATGAAATTAACGATCTAACTCCCTTAGCTTCTCTATCTAACTTAGAAAAATTACTTTTGAATTGTAATCACATTAACGATCTAACTCCCTTAGCTTCTCTATATAAATTAAAGGAATTACTTTTGAATTGTAATCAAATTAGCGAGCTAACTCTACTACAATCTCTTTCTAACTTAGAACAATTGTGTTTGTCTAAAAATCAAATTAGCGACTTAACTCCATTGCGATCTCTTTCTGAGTTAAAAACTTTGGATTTAGACGAAAATCAAATTAGTGACCTAACTCCATTACAATCTCTTTTTCAACTAGAAGAATTATATTTGCGGGAAAATCAAATTAGTGACTTAACTCCATTACAATCTCTTTTTAAGCTGAAACATTTGAGTTTAGACGAAAATCAAATTAGTGACTTAACTCCATTACAATCTCTTTTTCAACTGGAAGACTTATATTTGCGGGAAAATCAAATTAGTGACTTAACTCCATTACAATCTCTTTTTCAACTGGAAGACTTATATTTGCGGGAAAATCAAATTAGTGACTTAACTCCACTACAATCACTTTCTAATCTCAAAAACTTAGATATTGAAAACAACAAAATCAACGACATTAGTCCCCTAAAATATTTAGAAGCACTTGAATATTTGAATCTTAACGGAAATCTCGTAATTGACCTTAGTCCACTCACAAATCTACACAATCTAGAGGAATGGTATATTTTTGATACTACACTTCCTAGAAAATATTGGACTCGTCTCGATGAGTGGAAACCCGAATGGCTTTTATCAGAAAAAGACGCTGAAATCAGACGAGTTCTCATTCAACAAATTGGTTATGAAAGAATTTGCTCGGAATTGGGTGCAACCGAACTCGATACTTGGAGAGAATACGTTTTACTAAAAATTGATTCTGAAATCGATATTGAGCCAATTTTACTCTTAAAAATGATTGACCCCAGTACCAATGATATTTACACTTTAAGGGTTCCTCCAGATAGCAAATCAGCCCGTGATGCAATTCGCTGGATTAACCACGGTATCGATGCTGAAGAGTTTGCGATTGAAACTTGAGGTAATTAAATTATCTCCCAAAAATGAGTTTATTAGTTAATATTTAACCCACATTCCGCACGACAAAATGTAAGACGTTGTGTGTCAAGCATGACCTTCAGTGAGCCAGAAGCGATCGCCAAAATTTGGGAATATTTTGTCAGCCTTAGCTACTCTTGCATAACTTTTGGGAACTGGTATAAGAAGAGCGTAATTAGGGCTTGCTGAAGAACCTCTGTAACGTAGTAAGCGCTAAGAGTTACGAGCATCTTTTTTTGAAAAAAGTGCAAGGGTCGTTTTTGGTGTTACAAGGCATTAGGGCGCGATCGCGTATCATCTATAGGGCAATATCGGGCGAGATCCGATCTTCAAAGAATAATGGTGCTTGCACTTTCGGCCGATCAAATAAGGCTCAAATACCTATGCTGTAAGGACTTTGACATTTGTTCAGCAAGACCTAATTAGGCTCTGCTTAAAGCAAAAGGTACTACATTCTGTCGTGCGGAAGATAGGTTTGATGGCGGCAGAAGATCAAAGCTTTAATTTGGTCTCGAGAATGAGAGTCATATTATGAATAAAAGGTAGCCAAGTCAGCCAGCGCAAAACGCCCCAACGTTCTGGATGCAATTGAAACAGCGACTGAGCGCTAACGATTTCGACTCCCATACGAGTTACTTCTTCGAGATCGCCGACAAACCAGTGGAGAGGCGCACCCAAGGCTTCTAGTTTTTTCGCCGCTCTGCGATAAGATACCCCAACGATATCAAAGATCAAAGTTGCCCCCGGAAAACGCGCTCTCATTTGGGCGATGAGTTGAGCGACTGCTTCAGGTTCAAAATACATTAACAGCCCTTCGGCAACGATAGTGATGTCTTCGGGCTTTCTGTACGGTAAATTATCTATCCAGTTTGACTCTAGGGCTGAAGCCCCGATGAATTTGTAGTTGTCAGTTTCAGTATCGAGTTGATGGCGAATATGATTAACTTCGGGCAAATCGAGATTAATCCAAAATAAATTATCCTGTTGCAGGCGATAGTAGCGACTGGATAAGCCCGCCCCTAACTCGATGACAAGGGGTTGCTGACTCGCTGCAATTTGTTGTCGTACAGCGCGATCGAAGTAGTCTGCACGAATCGCCCAGCCAGTTTGCGTTTGGGAACTATAAAACGAGTCTAGCTCTACATCCCAAGGAAGACGATCGCTCCATTCCCGCGCTTGGCGATCGCCAAAGAGACCGTCAGTACGCCGATCTTCGTCGGCTCTCGCCCTTGTTGTGAGAATCATGGTGCGCGGTACACCGTTTAGTTGCCATTGAGATTTAGACATGGTAAGTAACACTCGCGAAATATTAAGAATTTTTTTGGTAGGTTTTGGGCGTAATGCCAAAGTAATTTTTAAAGGCGGTGCTAAACCGACTGAGACTGCTATAGCCAACGGTTTGAGCAACTTCTGAGACATTCATCTGTTTTTCGAGGAGCAGTTGACGCGCCTGTTCCATGCGTTGGTTGCGTAAGTATCCGAATACTGTGGTTCCGAAAAGCTGACGAAAACCAATCTTAAGCTTGTAATCGTTAGTTCCTGCTTTTTTGGCTAGTTCGAGTAAGGAGGGCGGTGATTCTATATTGCTCAGTAAAATGTCTTTGGCGTTGTGAATGCAATCAATATCTTGGGGTTGTAAAGTGACATTATGTTTCGGGGGGCTGATTTGTTCGTCGATTTGGGCAAGTTTGAGAACGATAAGTTCGAGGGCTTTGCTCTCGATATAGATTTGCCGAAGAAAACCCTCATAAGGACAGTACAAGATTTGATGGAGAGCAATCTGCATGGCTGGTGAAGTTGCTCCTGTATGAAAAAACCTCTCTGCTGATGTTTTCATTGCTTGCTGCAACGGTTGAGGTAGTCCGGACTGCTCCTCTAGAAACGTTTTCAAGAACCAAGGATCGACCAAAATTGTTACGGCTAAGTAGGTTTGATGGTCGTAGTAGGTCATTTGAGCGCGATCGCCGCTACAAGCTGTTAGGCAGTTTTCTCCAGTCTTCAGTGTGAAAGGTGAGGCAGACCTATCTACCACACCGCTTAACTCTCCAGACACCAGAAAATAGAATTTCCAGGGATCGAGGTGGGAGTGCTGACCCTGCATAACCAATTTTTCTTTCATCTGATGATTTTCAATTGAGATTTGCAGACCCGGACGGAGGTAGGCGAAACGCACCGAACCCTGACCAACCATTTTTGACCACTCTAGTCGAGCTTCGATCCCTTCTATCTCATAGCTATATAGACTGGATTGATTCATTTGTTCTAAGAGTTTGGGAAAGCCTTGTTGCATTGCTTGCGGCGGAAAGATTAACTCTATAGCCATAAATGTCACTCTCGCTTGCCAGTAGTTGAAATTAATTTTCAACTAAGTTTACCGAAAAATAAGATCGCGCGAACAAAAATTTTCCTTAAGCTCTATCCTTCTATCCATTTATTTGGAGAAATCCATTACAGACCGATTGAGCCTTATTTCAAATTTTATTGATAATTATTTTGAATAAAGCTATTTTTTAGGGCAAGGACTTTACGAGGTGACAAACGGGTTGAAACCAAGACTGGTAGAGATTTTGCTCATTTAAGGATCGGAGATAATCAACAAGGTTCGGTCTTTTTTAGCCCAATTCTAGTATTGAGAATGATAATCATTTTAAAAAATGTAGGGCGATACTTATACCCAGACTCGCGACTAATGGATGTCCTTAGGGACAATCCGTTTGAGGCAAAAAAAAATCCGCGATCGCGATAGACGCATCCGCAGCAAATTGCTTAAGCTCTTTTTTTACCGATTAGGACAACTTCCTTTTTTACAACCTGGCACTACAAGTTCGTCATTAAAAATGAAAAATCTCCATCTCTTGCATAGTTTGTGGCTAGCTCCAGCGATCGCAGTTGTTTGTATTCAAAATACCCTCGCTCAAGTCATTGACATAACCAACGTGCGAATCAATCCTACCCCAGAAGGATTAGAAATCATCTTCGACGGCAACATCGATCGCAACCTAGAAGTCAATCAAAGAGTAGAAGACAATCGCCTCATCCTAACCATCAACAATGCTCGCCTCGTTGGAGAGACAATCGAAATAGATAATCCAACCCCAGGATTAGACTTTCTTCGAGTAATATCTACAACTGAAAACAGTATCCAAGCGATCGTAACTGGAGACACAAAAGCTCCAACAGTTGATACCATACAAACTGAAGGGCAACTAAGCATCAACATCGTCGTTCCTCGCATTGCTGAAGAAGAAGTAGAGATTATTGAGCTTGTCGTCACTGCGGAAAAATTTGCAGAAAACATTCAAGATGTTCCCCTCAGTATCACAGCCTTTTCCCAAGGAGAAATCGAAGATGCAAACCTAGACTCGCTCGACAGTGTTGCCAATAATACTCCCAACTTTTCCTTTTTTAGCGCCGGTGGTCAAAGCCGCTTTTTTAGCACCTATACCATGCGAGGTCTCTCCAATAACAACTTTCTCAGTCGAGATACTGTCGGATTTTTTGTCGATGATATTCCCTATGACTATACAGGGTTTTTGGATATCGATCTGACCGATGTCGAACGAATCGAAGTGCTGCGAGGTCCCCAAAATACTCTCTACGGTAGAAATGCCCAAGCTGGGGTTGTTAATATTATTACTCGCGAACCCAGTAACACATTTGAAGGACAACTTTCGGCTCGTTACGGCAGTTTTGATGAACGCAGTGGCACGATCGCCATAAGCGGACCTCTCGAACCTGAGATCCTCTTTTTCCGCTTATCCGGACGTTTAGAAGCGCGGGACGGTTACATTACCAATACTTTGACTGATGAGGTTATTGGTTCAACTTCAGGAGGAAATATTCGCGGAAAACTGCTGTGGTTACCCAGTGAAGATTGGGAAATTGCCTTTAACAGTTCCTACCAAGATTACAATAATGGCGACCCCACTTTTCAACTTATCGGACAGTCGGATCTTTTTGCCGTCAACCAAGACTTTATTGGCTTTAATCGCATCAATTCTAACGATCAATCCTTAAAAATAACTTACGATAATGACAATATCCAGGCGACTTCTATTACCACTCGTCGTTACTCTAACCAAGAAGTCGAAACAGAAGCCGATTTTTCCCCAGTCGATCTGTTTACTGGTATTTCCGATGTTAATTCAACAATTTGGACTCAAGAAGTGCGCTTACAATCTTCTGAAGAAGCAGAAAATCTTCAATGGTTAGTTGGAGGGTACTTTGAAAGTCGTCTCTTTAACGTAGAGGCAGATGGATTGCGCTATGGTACTGTGGGCGCACAAACCTTGGGTTTACAGCCCGGACTCGATCGCACTTCTGCTGAACTCGACCAAACCACCTTTGCCCTTTTTGGACAAGCTAGTTACGAACCCATCGAAGCCCTAACACTAACCGCAGGCTTGCGCTACGACACCACTAATATTCGCATGGATCGGCGACGAAATTATGAAGTAGATGGGTCATCCGTCGAGATTCCTTTTGGGATGACGTTTGATGATGTCGAAACAGATAGTAGTGCCTTATTGCCACGTTTTGTAATCGAATACGAATTCAATCCATCAGCTTTGGTGTATGGCAGTATTACCCAAGGTTACAAGCCAGCCGGACTCAATTTCCGGGCGGAAAGTGATGATGTTTTAGTAATCGGTGAAGAACGGTCATGGAACTACGAAATTGGTGTAAAAACGTCTTGGCTTGACAATCGCCTGATTGCCAATCTGGCTGTCTTTTACAACTCAATTGACGACTTTCAGGTGGCGTTACAAGACCAAAGAGGATTTATCGCTAATGTTGCTAATGCTGAAGCAAGTATTTTCGGGGTAGAGTTGGAGTTAAAGGCTCAACCTGTAGATGGGTTGGATTTAATCGCGGGATTTGGCTACACGGAGGCAACGTTCGATCGCTTTTTTAATCCCTTTACCGGACAAACTCTAGATGGCAATCGCTTACCTTTCGCTCCGGAATTTACGATTAATTTTGCCGCTCAATATCGCGCTCCTTGGGGTCTATTTGCGCGAGTGGGTTTGAATACTTTGGGGAGTTATTTTACAGAAGAATCTAACTCGATTTTCCAAGGAACGGTTACGACTGTCGATGCAACGTTGGGTTATGAATTGGACAATTACGGAATTTATTTGGTAGCAAATAATATTTTCGATACGCGCTATCTTACGTCTGGGTTGATTCTCCCAGGGGGTAATGTTGGGTCTTATAACGATCCTTTTACGATTGGCGTATTGTTAAAGGCATCATTTTAGCGACAAAACCTTTGGGAGAAATAAACTATAAAGCATTCAATTATCGCAATTGTAGGGATTGGAGAACAGCTTTTCAGCTTCGTTTAGCCAAAGAGAACTATCTTATACCAATTTGATTTGACTACGCTACATGAAATTGTGTAGAGACGTTGCATGCAACGTCTCTACAGGGTCTGCGTCTGTAGCATTAGTTTAGGTAAATGGGATTAAATGCAAAAAGAGGACTCCCGTTACAGCGACAGCTTGACGGTGAGAGTATTTGACGCTCCCCTGCCTAAAGGCGCGGGGATTCTTGGTTCAACGACACTCCTTACAACTAAAAGGAATCAGTCTCGCCGATTCGACCCCTCCCTTGACAAATTAACAAAAAAGCAATTTTATCAAGAGCGGCAATTAGTTCCAGTGGGATATATCTCCCCAAGCGTAAATTCTCGTGCGCCCCACGATACTCGAAAAAGCAAATTTCTTAACCACTGGTTTTCGGTACTCTGTCGAGTCCGGTGCGTTTTTTAAGAGGTTGTTCGCGCCTCATGTACTGGTATCGCTTTACGTCGTCAACTTAAGACAGTACCGACGAATCCTGTCTGTACCAGGCTACTTTCTTAGAATAGCATCAAAGCCGTCCTATAAGGACGGGGCTTGAAACCCATTATTCTTGGTCAAAGTCCCATTACTGAATAACCCGGAATCTTGAGTGCTTAAATCCGTTTGGAGCTAAAAAAAATCCGTTAGCGTAATAGAACAAAAATCGAGTATTAGCTAACATCTCATATCAGCATTGTGCTTTCTAGCCATCAAAATTTCATGACCGGATTTGCCAACCAGCGCTTGAAAACTCTTGGACTGCTCGGTAGCTTGTATGTATCGCAATATATTCCCCTAACGTTTATTTATGAGGCTTTACCTGCCTTTGTTCGCGAACAGGGAATGTCTTTAGAAGTAATCGGCTTGCTTCCTCTAGTCGCTCTACCCACTATTTTCAAATTTTTGTGGGCTCCAGCGATCGATCGCTATGGATTTACTCGATGGGGTCACTATCGCTTCTGGATTATTAGCTTTCAATTATTAGCGATCGCGTCGGTAGTAATCGCAGGCAAATTGGATCTCGAAGGAAATTTTCTTCTATTGCTGGTTGCTATGTTTGCTCTTTGCTTGTGGTGCGCGAGTCAAGATATTGCTACCGATGCTCTCGCGGTGGCAGTTTTGGAACCGCAAGAGCGAGGTTGGGGTAATGGAGTCCAGATGTCGGGCAATTACTTCGGGGCAGTTATTGGTGGCGGCGGAATGCTCATCTTGCTCGATTGGTGGGGTTGGAGGTCAAGTATGCTGGTTTTGGCTGCATTGATGCTGTTTGCCCTACTGCCAATTTTGAACTTTCGGGAAAGTCGCTGTCAAAAACCCGATACTTCTCAATTTGTTCTACTCGATCTCGTTCGTTTTTGCCGTCGTCCTCAGATGTGGCGATGGCTCGTTGTTTTAGCGTTATTTACTGCCGGACCGATGATGGCTAACACCATGTTTCGCCCTTTATTGGTGGATATCGAGCTATCGATGACTGATATTGGTTTGTTGCTTGGCGTAGCAAGTTATGGTGCTGGTATAGTTGGCGCGATCGCGGCGGGTTTTCTCATTTCTCGATTAGGACGGCGGCGATCGCTACTCGTCTTTTCTTCGCTGCGGGCGATTTGTGTGGCGGCTTATCTTCTTCCTGCTTTGGGCGCTACAACTTTACCCGTTCTTTATGCCATTGCGATGAGTTCTCAATTTACTAACAGTATGGCAATTACCGCATTATTTACACTCATGATGGACAAGAGCGAATTAACCACCGCAGGGACAGATTTCACGCTGCAAACGTCTTTAGTTTATTTGGGCGGTATTTTGGCAGCACCATTCAGTGGTTTGGCAGCTAAGGGATTCGAGTATGAGGGAGCATTTTTACTAGCGATCGCGCTTTCTATCGGTAGTGTTGTCGCGATCGCGGGACTCGTTGAAAAAGGACACATTCACCCCAATCCCCCATTAGCAACCCTCTCTCAACAAATCTTTCCCAAAAAGTAGGCGAACGAGCCAAGAAACACGAAGTCTCTTAGAAAAGAGAGTGATTTTTCCCTTTTACTGTTCAGTATCAGGTCTAGT